>DAWDUP010000077.1:2871-5573 GCA_052346825.1 Candidatus Fimivicinus sp.
CGCAGGTCATCCCAACAATGGATTATTATTTTGACATCATCCATACCGAGCCCACTAAGCAGGTAGGAACACTCCTGCCGCAGGAGGGCCCTATTACGATTGAATTCAAAAATGTCAGCTTCCGCTATCCGGAATCCGAAAACTATGCACTGAAAAATTTCTCGATTAAGCTGGAAAACGGCGAGCAGCTTGCCGTCGTCGGGCGCAACGGCTCCGGAAAAACAACGTTTATCAAGCTTCTGTGCCGCTTGTACGACCCGCAGGAGGGCGAGATTCTGCTCAACGGCGTAAATATCCGCAACTATGACGAAAAGGCCTATCAAAAGCTTTTCTCCGTAGTCTTTCAGGATTTTAGCATGTTTTCCTTCCCACTCGCAGAAAATATTTCCGTTGCTGAGGACTATGAGGAAAAACGTGTGTGGAGCTGTCTGGAGGAAGCCGGTATCGCGGATGACGTGCGCAAAATGGAGCAGCAGCTCGGCACGTATCTCTACAAGGACGTTGAGGAAACTGGCGTGGAAATTTCCGGCGGCGAGGCGCAAAAGCTTGCCCTTGCACGGGCGCTTTATAAAAACGCGCCGTTTATCGTGCTTGACGAGCCGACGGCCGCGCTCGACCCTATTGCGGAATATGAGATTTATTCCAAATTCAACCACTTTGTTGGGGGCAAGACCGCCATCTATATTTCGCACCGCCTGTCCTCCTGCCGCTTCTGCAAGCATATTGCGGTCTTCCGGCAGGGTGAGCTTGTCCAGCTTGGCACACATGAGGAGCTGATTCAGCATCAGGGCGGCGCGTATTACGAGCTGTGGAATGCGCAGGCGCAGTATTACTGCTGATTTTCTGGATAAACAAAGGGTGCAGTTCATTTTGAACTGCACCCTCAGCTTGTTACCTTAACAAGGGAAGAAGACATTGGAGCGCGCTCCGGCCGCGCGGGCCCTTCCTTTTTCGTTTGGCGGGAAAAGGAAGTAAAAGGGGCCGTTTTGCACGGCACGTCGGCAGCGGAGAGATTGCGACACGTGAAAAGCTGTTCGGCGAGCCTTTTCAAACTCGACGATTCACATCGTCTCAAACACATGGGAAGGTCCGTTTTGGCCCTACGGTCAAAAATCCCCTCACGAGCCATGCAGTCAGATTCTGCGGGCGCTGCCTCGGCCTCCCGAAAGCGCCCAACGGCGCATAAAGATGCCGGTTCCGAAAGCGATCAGAAACTATGCTTTTTTGTGCACTTGGTAATTCCAAAAAGCCTTTCTGTATTTTCCTTCGTTATCCGCAAAATCTGCTCTGCGGTCATCCCGCGCACCTGGGCGATTTTCTCCGCCGTGTAAGGAATGAGCGCCGAGGAATTGCGCTTGCCGCGAAACGGTGCGGGCGTCATATAGGGCGCGTCCGTCTCGATGAGCAGCCTGTCCGCCGGCACCCAAGCCGCCACCTCGATTGGACGGCGCGCATTTTTGAAAGTCACCGCGCCGCCAAGGCCGATATACATGCCGAGCCCCACAAGATCCCGCGCCATCTCCACACTGCCGGAAAAGCAGTGCATCACCCCGCGCGGCTTATATCGCTGTAACAGCTTCCACATATCCTCATGCGCCTCCCGGTCGTGCAGGATTACCGGGACATCACGCTCCACGGCGATTGCGAGCTGCCGCTCGAGCAGCTCCCGCTGCACATCCCGCGGCGCACCGTCGTCATAGTGGTAATCGAGGCCGATTTCTCCGAGTGCCACCGTGCGCGGCTCCTCCAGAAGCGGCAGGAGCTGGTTGAGATCATCTGGCCTTGCCCGGCCCGCCTCCTGCCCGTGGATGCCAACCGCTGCCCAGAGAAAGGGATACTGCGTGGCAAGCGCAAGCGCTTTTTGGGAAGAGAGAATATCGACGCCGCAGTTAATGACTCCGCAGACGCCCGCGTCCGGCAGGGCAGCGAGCACGGCCTCACGATCGCTGTCAAAGGCGCGGTCGTCGTAGTGCGCATGCGAATCAAAGATGATAGGTGAATTTGGTGTCACACGCGGTTTTTGCATCTCAGGCGAATCAAAAATCAGTGAATCCATTCGGTGAAACCTTCCTTATTCCAAACTGAATAACATTTATAGCGCGTGCGCCAATTCCAGCGCAATGCGGAAGCCTTCAATCTGGCAATCTTTTTCCCTGTGATTCCCCAGAATCCGAACATCCCACTCCGCAGCATCCAACAGATCGCCGCCGAAGAGAAAGGCATAGTATTGCAACTCCCGGAAACTACACACCGCCTGAAGCCCCGCGCACTCCATCTCGACAGTCAGGCAGCCCTCCGCTTTTCGCTTGCTCATATTCGTGCGCGTTTCGCGGTACAGCCCATCCGTCGTCCAGGTTTTTCCGGTGGCAAACGGGATGCCCTTCCGCTCGAAAAACGAGGCCACCCGCCCAGCATTTGGAAGCGGCAGATAATCTCCAGCAGGCACGTAGTGGTAGGAAAGCCCCTCATCCCGATATGCCTGTGTGGGAACGATGAGCTTTCCGGCGGTGATCTCCTCATGCAGGCAGCCGCAGGAGCCGAACATGATATAGTGGGACGCACCCGTCAGGCAACGCGCCTCCTCCAGGCAGGCGCCCGCCGCGGGAGCGCCGATCATCGACTGATAAAGGGCAAGCTCCTTTTCCTGATATGTCATGATATAAATCGGGATAGAACCCCCCGTGCTTTCAAGCGATATGACC
>DAWDUP010000077.1:5583-8838 GCA_052346825.1 Candidatus Fimivicinus sp.
GATCACATGCTGCGAGAAGGTGATGATGCAGATATCGCACAGCTTCTTCCGTTTTCCGTATATCATCTCTGGCCGAATGATCTCCTCCGACCGGTCAAAGGTTTCCGTCAGCATTCGCTCCCCCCTTTCAAATCGTATCAATCTGAAGCTGTTTCGATCCGTTTCTCCAACCAGTTCCGGTAAACCTCCAGCTGCTCCGGCGTGTGGAAAAAGTGCTCTCCCTGCTCCATCACCTGCAAACGGCAGTCAAAGCGCTGAACGAACGCGTCCAGCACAGCCCGTTCGCATAAACCGTCGTTTTCGCCATATAGAATTTCCGTCTGCGGTTCCCATCGGGTCACAGGATGTGCTTTGATGAAGCAGTAATCGTCCCAATATAGCGTTTGTCCGGCTGCCGTCACAAGCTCCCCCTCCGCTTCCAGCCGCTGCGGGCTGAGAGTGGACCAGCGAAGCATATTTTCGATCAACCGCCCCATATCCACAATCGGAGATAAAAACAGGCACTGGCGAATGGTTTCGTCCGGGTACGCCAGCAGGCTGAAATACGCCCCCATACTACAGGCAAAGAGGCTGATTTCCCGCCAGCGGGATTTCGCATATTCCATCACAAGCCCCAAGTCTGCTTTCGCCGCTGACGCTTTGCAGGGCGGGTTTCCCTTGGGCCGGTCTCCATGCTCTGGCAGGTCGAAGCTGAGCACCTGCAAGCCCTTTGGTACCGCCGCCTCGGCCAAAAGCCGGATCACAGTATCCGCCTTATGCGAGAGATTGCCATGCACCGCGATTAATACGTAGTGAGACGGCTCTCCCCACACCACGGCAGGAATTCCCCGGATGAAAAGCGTCTCCATCTCCATTTCATCACTCCCAATAAACAGAATCAAACAAGCGGCGCAATGCATTCCTGCCCTGCGCCGCCCGAAATTCTTACCGGATTTTCGCTCCCGCCGGCATGTTGTCGACAAAGAGCACCTTCACATCATCCTTTGCGCAGTCCGCGGCAAGGATCATGCCCTGACTCTCCACGCCGCAGAGCACCGCAGGCTTCAGGTTTGCCACCAGCACCACCTTATGCCCGATCAAATCCTCCGGCTTGTACCACTGCGCAATGCCGGATGCTACCGTGCGCGGCGTGCCGCTGCCGTCATCCAGCGTGAGCTTTAACAGCTTCTTTGCGCGCTTGACCGGCTCGCAATCCTTCACTTCCGCCACGCGCAGCTCGACCTTTGCAAAATCATCGATTGAAATCTGGGCAATGCCCTCCACCTTTTGCTGTGCTTGCTCCTTCGCCTCGCGGGCCGCCTTCTGCTGCGCCTCCAGCTCCGCGAGCTCCTTGGCGATATCGATGCGCGGGAAGATGATCTCGCCCTTCTGCACCGAAAAGCCAGCCGGCAGCAGACCCCAATCGCCCGCCTGCTCCCAGGAGAGCACAGCCGCAGGTGCTCCGAGCTGCGCCTGAATCTTCGGCGCGGTGTGCGGCAGGAAGGGAGAGACGAGAATGGAAATGATCCGGATCGCCTCACAGAGGTTGTACATCACAGCCGCCAGACGGGCGCGGTTCGCCTCATCCTTCGCGAGCACCCACGGGGCCGTCTCATCGATATATTTATTCGTCCGGGAAATGAGCGCCCACAGCTCCGTAAGCGCCTGGGAGAACTGCATCTCATCCGCGTAGGCCTCCACCTTCGCCTTTGTTGCAGTTGCAAGCGCGATCAGGTCTTCGTCGAATTTCCCAGCCGTGCGTTCCGTAGGGATCGTGCCGCCGAAATATTTGTTGACCATCGCCACCGTGCGGGAGACGAGGTTGCCGAGATCGTTGGCAAGATCGGAATTGATGCGCGTGATGAGCGCTTCATTGGAGAAGGTGCCGTCCGAGCCGAACGGGATATCACGCAGGAGGAAGTAGCGGATGGCATCCACCCCGTAGCGCTCGCAGAGCACCACCGGATCGACGACGTTGCCCTTGGACTTGCTCATCTTACCGCCCTCCAGGATCAGCCAGCCGTGGCCGAGCACCTTCTTGGGGAGGGGCAGGTTCAGCGCCATAAGCATGGCGGGCCAGATGATCGTGTGGAATCGCACGATCTCCTTGCCGACGAGATGGATATCCGCAGGCCAGTATTTCTGATAGAGGCTATCATCCTCCGAGCCGTAGCCAAGGGCGGTGATATAGTTGGAGAGCGCATCCACCCAGACATAGACGATATGCTTCGGGTCGAATGTGACCGGCACGCCCCAGGTAAACGACGTGCGGGACACGCACAGGTCTTCCAGACCGGGCTTGATGAAGTTGTTGAGCATCTCATTGCGGCGGGAGGCGGGCTCTAAAAACTCCGGATGCTCCTCAAAAAGCTTGATCAATTGATCCTGATATTTGGAAAGGCGAAAGAAATACGCCTCCTCGGACGTGCGCTTGACCTCACGCCCACAGTCCGGGCACTTGCCGTCGACGAGCTGCGTCTCCGTCCAGAAGGATTCGCAGGGCGTGCAGTACCAGCCCTCATAGGAGCCCTTGTAGATATCGCCCTGGTCATAGAGCTGCTTGAAGATTTTCTGAACGGCCTTTTCATGATAATCGTCCGTCGTGCGGATGAATTTATCATAGGAAATATCCATCAGCTTCCAAAGATCTTTGATCCCGGATACAACGTGGTCGACATACTGCTTCGGCGTGATCCCTGCTGCCTTCGCCTTCTCCTCAATCTTCTGGCCGTGCTCGTCCGTGCCGGTGAGGAACATCACGTCGTACCCCTGAATCCGTTTATACCGCGCCATGGTATCCGCCATCACGGAGCAGTAAGCGTGGCCGATGTGCAAATTATCCGACGGATAGTAGATCGGCGTGGTGATATAAAATTTCTTGTTCTCGGTGTTGTCCATTGATGATTCCTCCTGAAAATTGAGGTATGCGCAAAGCCGCACGCATGCTTATTCATTGTTATTATACCATCTATTTCGTGCTTTTCAAGGCAGGAAAAAAGCCGCTCCCGAAAAATCGGAAACGGCCACAACTATTTGTACCTGCTAAGTGATCATTCCATTGCGCTCCTGCGCTATGGCGGCACGTGTTTTGTGAGACTATTATGCCTTGACCAGCTTTTGCTTACGGAGATAGACCAGCAGCGGCTTGCATACCGCCATGCCGACGACAACAGCCATCGCGATCTCCAAAAGGCAATTGAGCGACATCATCGTGGCAAATACTTCCTTGAGCGGAAGGGAATCGAAGAGAAAGCACATCAGGCCGAGCACCATCGC
>DAWDUP010000077.1:8848-10250 GCA_052346825.1 Candidatus Fimivicinus sp.
CGCGCTGTGGCACAGCGTGGCAATTCCAGCGCTCAGGCCGATCGAAGCTGTTTCGTTTTTGATGAGCTTCTTCAGGCCGATAAACAGCCATGCGGCGATCACACCGAGCAGGATGCGCGGCACAACGCACAGAATCAGCGACTGCACCGGCGTTCCACTGATAAAGGGGGAAAAGATAATATCCGCCGGGCTCGCAGCGGCAAAGGTTGCCTTGAGCATTGACATCACGCCAAAGGAAGCACCCAGAATCCCGCCGAACAACGGCCCCATCGTCACCGCGCCGATAATCACGGGGATATGCATGATCGTGATGGAGATCGGCGGAATCATGATAAAGCCCAACGGGGTGAAGGTTAGGATCGCCTGGATGGCAATCAGCATGGCGAGCTGCGCGAGGCGCATCGTCCTCGCAAGGGTATTCTTTTTCAATTTATATTCCTCCTTGCTGCTGCTCTCCCCCAAGGAAGATGCAGCGCAAAATTTGGCAAAAAAGTATTGAAAAGCAATTTTTAAACCAGTGTTGCGGAAAAATAAGCTAAAATATGATTTTTTCCATTGGAATCAATTCGTAAAGTATTTTAACCTTACAATCAATTCCTGTCAAGTGGCAATTTCAGCAATCAACGCTGCATGCCGCGGCCGCCTTTCGACGTGTTTTTATCATAAATCAGCTTAAGCCCTTCCAAAAGCAGATTTTCTCTGTAAAGGACTTTCCGTTTACAGTTTGAAACGATTTCCTTTGCAAGGCCCCCAGTCGCTACGACCGTTTTCACCGGCCTGCCGAGCTCTTCCTCAATGCGATCACACAGGCCGTCAAGCATGGCGGCGGTGCCGAACACCGTGCCGGACTGCATGCAGTCCGGAGAATTCGTACCGATCACATGGTGCGGCGCTTCGATGCTGATATGCGGCAGCTGTGAAGTTTTGGTAGCCAGCGCATCCAGCGAAATCCCCACGCCCGCAGAAATCGTGCAGCCAAGATAGGTGCCTTGCTCATCAAGGACGCTGATTTTTGTTGCCGTGCCCAAATCCATCACAAGGCAGGGCAGTTCGTAAGTGTGGATGGCGGCCACCGCACCCACCACCAGATCCGCGCCAAGGATGCCGGGCGTGTCCGTGCGGATGTTGAGCCCGGTTTTCAGGCCCGGCCCGATCAGCAGAGGCACATGGCCTGTGACCATCTGTGCCGCCTTTTTAACCGCCGCAGTCAGCTCCGGCACGACCGAGCTGATGATCGCACCATCAAAATCCTTTGGTACGACATGATAGAGGGCGAAAATGGATTTGAGCTCCACCGCATACTGATCCCCGGTCCGGGAGCGGTCGGTCGCCAGACGGGCAACAAAGAGCAGCTCAGCCTCTCGATATACACCCATCGTGATATTGCTGTTACCGATATCGA
>DAWDUP010000078.1:0-8532 GCA_052346825.1 Candidatus Fimivicinus sp.
TTTCCTACATCAGGGGGCTTTTGTCCATTCTCCGTTTTTACTGGTCCTGTTCACATGACAGGCAAGGGATTTCGGAAAGCAGGAATAGGCAGCGGCATTCTGGACACCCTTTTCCTTGATCCATGCGTCCGCCATGAAAATTGACGGCACGTGGACGTACCGCTACGGTAAGGCTAGGGAAGCAACGCCGTCGATGATCGTTGTGTTTTTGGACAGCCGTTTCATACAATCGTTTTTTAAGATGCCAACTAAAATCGTAAACGGAAAACTGAATTGATCCTTTTACTGGATAGAATAATCAATTTTTATGCGAAGTAAATTTGCCGTACGGAAAAGTCGATTTTGTCGAAAAACGATTTGTGTCACGTTTTCAAAGAAATGCATACTATATTGTAAACTGGTTTGATGGGGGATTGAATATGGAGCAGCAATATAACGCACGGTTCCTCGGCGCCAATACGCCGGAGGGCTTTATTTCCCTTTTTGACGAACTGTACGACCCTGCGGGGGACTGGCGCGCCTATGTGATCAAGGGGGGGCCCGGCACGGGAAAATCCGGGCTGATGCGCCGCGTGGCAGATGAGATGGAGCAGGCCGGATATACGGCGCAACGTGTGCTATGCTCCTCCGATCCGGCCTCATTGGACGGTGTGATCTTTCCGCAGCTGCGCGCATGTATCGCGGACGGGACGCCGCCCCATGTAATTGAGCCGCGTTTCCCAGGCGCTGTGGAGGAGATTGTCAATCTCGGCGCATACTGGAATGCGGAGCAGCTGCGTGAACATGCGGACGGCATTCGGGCAGCCTCCATCAAAAATAGCGCCTATCATCAGCGCTGCGTCGGATTTCTTTCCGCCGCCGGTTCGCTGGCGAATGACACGCTTCGAATCGCCCTGGAATGCATCAACGCAGATAAAATCGCTGCATATACCTCGCGCTTTGCCGCGCGGGAATTCGGGGCGGGACGCGGGCATGTCGGCCGGGAAAGCCGATGCTTTTTGAGCGCGATCACACCGGAAGGGATCGTCATGTGCTATGATATGATCGCTCATTTGTGCGACCGTGTAATTGTGATAGACGATGCGTATGGAGCAGTATCCTCCCTGATCCTCGAGCGGTTGCGCTCCTATGCGTTGGCCGCCGGGCTGGATGTGACGGTCTGCCTGTGTCCCATGAGCGCAGGAAAGAGAATCGAGCATTTGATCATTCCGTCGCTCGGGCTGTGCCTGTTTACATCAAACCGGTTTCACCCCGCGCCGGAAGCGCCGCTGCGCCGGATTCATGCGCGCCGCTTTATCGATGAGGAAATGATGAAAACACACCGTTACCGTCTGCATTTCAACGCAAAGGCGGAGACGGAGCTGCTGGCGGAGGCAATCCGTATGCTGGAGAATGCCAAGCAGACGCATGATACACTGGAGGCCTTTTATATCCCCGCTATGGACTTCAAAAAGGTGGAGAAAAAGGGCGCTCAGATCGTCCGAAAACTGCTCGCACGGGCTGAGCAGTTGGAGAGTCAGGCGTAAACGGCGAAGAAGCGATCCGTTGAAGAAAGCGGGGCTGCGATTTTCGCGGCCCACGTTTTCTTTTTCCGAATGCAAAATAGCGATTGAATTTTCAGATGGAATTGGTTACAATGAAAATATCTTTCAAACGATAGGGGGTTCTGATTTGAACCGATATGAAGGAGCTGTCTGCCCGGCTTGCGGACAGGCCTTTACACAGGCGGATGATATTGTCGTCTGCCCATCCTGCGGAACGCCGCATCACCGCGCCTGCTGGATGCGGGAGGGCCATTGTGCAAATGAAGAGAAGCATGCGCAGGGATACACATGGCAGGAAGCGCCGCGTCAGCAGGAGGATTTTCAGGAGAAGACAGAGCTTGGCGTCGTCTGCCCGCGCTGTGGTACCAATAGCCCGAAGGACACGCTGTTTTGCCCGCACTGCGGCCAGCCGCTCGGCGCGCAGCCGGCACAAGGGCAGGCTTTCTTTGGTGGGCAATATCCGCCTTTCGGGGCGCACAACGCTGGGCCGATCGAAGGCGTTCCGGCCGATGAAACGATCGATGGGATTCCGGTTGCGGAGGTCGCGGCCTATGTGCGGACGGGGACGCACAGCTATATCCCGAAGTTTTTCCGGATGGACCGCACCAAAAAGAAGGCCGGATGGAATTGGGCCGCTTTTCTCTTTTCACCGTTCTGGTTTTTCTACCGGAAGCTTTACGCGGCAGGAGCGGTTGCACTCTCTCTGCTGATGGCGCTTTCGGTTGCGTTTTACGGTCCGCTCGAGGCCTATATAGATGCATATGTGCAATGGGGCGAGGTGATCCTGCAGCAGCCGTCCAATCAGGCGGTCATCGACGCTGCGATGCAATCGCTGCAGAGTGCGATGCCGCTGGCGGCGGCGTTTCTGCTGTTGCAATTGGTGCTGCATGTCGTGTGCGCGCTGGTTGCCAATCGCCTGTATTTCAAAAAGACCATGGGAGACCTCCATGCCTTGCGGGAACAAACGCTGGAAGAATCCGAATATCAGATGCAGATTTTCCGAAAGGGCGGAACCTCGCTTCTTTTTGGATTCAGTTCTTATTTGCTGTACGACTTGGCCTATATGCTGATCATTCAGCTGCTGGCCATGTTTTCATAAATCATTTATGGGAGGATTGTATTATGAAAGTAAGAAAAGCGATTATTCCGGCCGCTGGTATGGGGACCCGCGTGCTCCCCGCTTCCAAGGCCGTTCCAAAGGAAATGCTCAATATTGTGGATAAGCCCGCGATTCAGTACATCGTTGAGGAGGCTGTCGCTGCCGGAATCGAGGATATTCTGATCATCACCAACCGCGGTAAAGGCGTGATCGAGGATCATTTCGACCACGCGTTCGAGCTGGAAACCAACCTGAAGGGCAATGCCTCCAAGCAGCATATCTATGAAGAGCTCAAAGCGATTGCAAACCTGGCGAACGTTTATTTCATCCGCCAGAAGGAGACCAAAGGCCTTGCCGATGCGATCCTGCGCGCGAAATCCTTCGTGGGTAATGAGCCGTTCGGCATCCTGTATGGCGACGATGTGATCATTTCCGAAGATCCGGTCATCGGCCAGCTTTGCCGCGCATATGAGGAATTCGGCTTCGGCGCCGTGGGCGTGAAGGAAGTCCCGCGCGAGGATGTGCCGAAATATTGCACGCTGGATGTTACCCCCCTGCGCGATAACATCATGAAATGCAACAATATTATTGAAAAGCCCACGCCGGATCAGATCCTATCCTGCTATTCGATCTTGGGGCGTGTTGTCATGCCGCCGGAGATTTTTGGCATCATCGAGCAGACGCCGGTCGACAAAAAGAGCGGCGAGGTTTATTTCACGGATTCCATGGTCACGCTTGCCAAGCAGAGCGGCCTGACGGCGGTGGATTTCGTAGGCACACGCTATGATATGGGCAATAAGCTCGGCATTATGAAGGCGAATTGCGAGGTCGCGCTGACGCATCCGGAGATTGGAGCAGATTTTAAGGCGTATCTCAAGGAGCTCGTCAAGACCTTCTAAGGAAAAACGTGCTGAGAGAATGGCCCGTTTTTAGAGGCTACGGGGAGACGGATCTGTTTATTTTGGGGATAATGCCGGCATAGGCCCTCGGCCTTGCCCTCAAAAGTTGTTGCCTCTGTTCACCGATGCTGAAATCAGACAGACAGGAGGGCGGATATGCAGCATACATATTTTTTTCAAACGCTGCACTGGAGCGCGGAAGGAACCTATTTCGAAAATGACAGATCTATCCCCTTAACCGGCGAGGTCGACATTGTCCGGAAAGAGGCGGAGTGGACACTGGGCGGATTTATGCAGATCGAGACCGAGCCGGCTGTGCGGTTTCAAAATTGTTATCAAATTCATTGGTCCAATGAGGAAACAACGCTGGAATGGGAGTCGTTCAATCCAGCGCTGGGTACGCTGCGGGGTACCTTTGAAATCATAGGAGACAGCATCATTTCCTTCTATACCTCGGAGGACGGCGCATATAGCGGCACGGAGACGCTGACGCAACAGGATGAGGCAACCTATTATAACGTGGGTGTTTCCTTTCACAATGGAAAGAAGATGTCCTCGTGGACGGCGCTGCTGAAAGCAAAAAAATAGGACGGTAAACGAAACTCCCGAATCCTGAGCGCTCAGGGTTCGGGAGTTCCTTCATGCGTTGGGGAAAAACGATCAATAGCTCTCCGCGACCGCGACCGCGCAGGCAACCGTGGCGCCAACCATGGGGTTGTTGCCCATGCCGATCAGGCCCATCATCTCCACGTGCGCAGGCACGGAAGAGGAGCCGGCGAACTGGGCATCGCCATGCATACGGCCCATGGAGTCGGTCAGGCCATAGGAAGCGGGGCCGGCGGCCATATTATCGGGATGCAGGGTACGGCCCGTGCCGCCGCCGGAGGCGACGGAAAAGTATTTCACACCGTTTTCATTTGCCCACTTTTTATAGGTGCCGGCGACAAGGTGCTGGAAACGAGTGGGATTGGTGGAGTTGCCGGTGATGGATACATCGACGCCCTCCGCCTTCATGATGGCCACGCCCTCGAGCACGTCGTTCGCGCCGTAGCAGCGGACCTTTGCCTTCTCGCCGTCGGAATAGGCCTTCTCTTCGAGGACCTTCAGTTCGCCAGTGTAGAAGTCATAGTCGGTTTTGACATAGGTGAAGCCGTTGATCCGTGAGATAATCATCGCAGCGTCCTTGCCCAGGCCGTTGAGGATGACGCGCAGCGGCTCCTTGCGGACCTTGTTGGCTGTACGGGCGATGCCGATCGCGCCCTCCGCGGCGGCGAAGGACTCATGCCCTGCGAGGAACGCAAAGCACTTGGTTTTCTCCTCCAGCAGCATGGCGCCTAGGTTGCCGTGGCCCAGGCCGACATTGCGCTGCTCTGCCACGGAGCCAGGGATACAGAACGCCTGCAGGCCCTTGCCGATGGTTGCGGCGGCTTCGCTTGCTGCCTTCACGCCGGTTTTCAGCGCAATGGCAACGCCGAGCGTATAGGCCCAAACAGCGTTTTCAAATGCGATGGGCTGCACGCCCTTAACGATCTTTTCTACGTCGATTCCTCTTTCAAGACAAATAGCGCGTGCCTCTTCGAGGCTTGCAATGCCATACTCGGCAAGGCACTTCTCGATTTTCGGCATTCTTCTCTCTTTGCCTTCAAACATTACATCGTTAGCCATTCTTCCTGTCCTCCTTACTTCTTATTCCTCACGCGGGTCGATGTATTTCGCGGCCTCGTCGAAGCGGCCGTAGGTGCCGATATTCTTCTCATAGGCTTCCTTCGGGTCAATGCCGTGGCGGATATCCTCAAGCATTT
The DNA here is from genome assembly GCA_052346825.1 of Candidatus Fimivicinus sp. GTDB lineage: Bacteria > Bacillota > Clostridia > Oscillospirales > Acutalibacteraceae > Fimivicinus. The sequence continues at coordinate 5,345 of DAWDUP010000078.1, forward strand.
TGCCAACCTTTACGAACTGATAGCCGATGACCTCGTTATCTGCGTCGAGCGCCATTTTGGTGACATAGCCTTCCGCCATCTCCATGTAGCGCACACCCTTCGCTCCGGTGGAGTACATCGTGCCGACTTGGGAGCGAAGGCCCTTGCCGAGATCCTCAAGGCCAGCGCCGATCGGAAGCCCGCCCTCGGAGAACGCGGTCTGGCTGCGGCCGTATACAATCTGCTGGAAGAGCTCGCGCATGGCGACGTTGATCGCGTCGCACACAAGATCCGTATTCAGGCATTCGAGCAGGGTCTTGCCGGGCAGGATTTCCGCCGCCATGGCAGCGGAATGCGTCATACCGGAACAGCCGATGGTTTCGACGAGCGCCTCCTGCACGATGCCGTCCTTGACATTAAGCGTCAGCTTGCAGGTGCCCTGCTGGGGGGCGCACCAGCCCACGCCGTGCGTCAATCCGGAAATGTCCTTGATCTCATAGGCCTTTACCCATTTCCCTTCTTCGGGAATCGGCGCAGGGCCATGATGCGGGCCTTTGGCGACCGTGCACATGTTTTCCACTTCGCGGGAATAGTTCATAATCCGTAACTCCTTTCGATGTTAACATCCATTGGGATCGGTTCCAGCACTGGAACAGAACTAAGCTCTATTATACTCAAATCCCTCTTTTTCCGCAAGTTTCAAAGAGGAGGTTTTAACCTGCAGAGAGAGAAAAAGACCACGCGAAAAGGTCTACTTTTAGTGAAAATCGCATACGGAATATGCGGGTGGATACGAGGAGAGGAATGCTGGAGAAAGAAAGGCGACGAAACCACTTGCCTTTTTGGAAATTCTGTATTAGGATTAGGAGGCATTATGATGGGCAAGTCTAAATGGGGGAACAGAGTGGCGAGGCCGCTTCTGTATGATTTAGGAAGGTGTTTTTTTGAAACGAGACAGAGAACGTCGGCCGGTACGGCCGTTTTCGCCGGCACGGATCATCGCCGCGAGCTTTTTGGGCGTGATCCTTGTGGGAACAGTGCTGCTGATGCTGCCGGTTTCCTCAAAGGACGGGGAGATGCTGCATCCGCTGACCGCACTGTTCACGGCGACCTCGGCCACCTGTGTGACCGGGCTGACGCTGGTGGATCCGTATACGCAGTTTACCTTTTTTGGGCAGGTGGTGCTGTTGCTGATGATTGAAATCGGCGGCATCGGGTTATTGACGCTGACCAATTTTTTTATGTTTTTCCTGCACAAAAAGCTTGGCCTGCGAACCCTGCGCCTCGCACAGGAAAACACCAACGCCTGGTCGCTGAACAATATCCGCTCCCTGCTGCACATCATCGTGGTCACAACGTTGGTGATCGAATCGCTCGGCGCCATTCTGTTATCCATTCGTTTTGTTCCGAAATACGGGGTGCACGGCATTTGGGTTTCGATTTTTACGTCTGTCTCCGCTTACTGCAATGCGGGCTTTGATATTTTGGGTAATGAAACTCCATTTGGATCGCTGATCCATTATAATGGAGATGCCATCGTCCTTTATACCGTCATGGCGCTGATCTTTCTCGGCGGAATCGGCTTTATGGTGTTTCAGGATTTGCTTTCTTGGAGGAGACACCGTCATCTGATGTTGCACACGAAGGCGATGCTGATCATGAGCGCCGCTCTGATTGCAGTCGGCTTTCTGATCTTTTTCATCGTAGAATATGAAAATCCCAAAACGCTCGGCCCCCTGCCGTTGTTTGAGAAGATCAATGCAGCGTTGTTTCAATCTGTTTCAGCGCGCACGGCTGGCTTTGCCAGCCTTGATCTGAGCCAGATGCAGGATTTTTCCAAGGTCGTGATGATCTTTCTGATGATCATCGGCGCGGGCAGCGGTTCATGTGCGGGCGGTATCAAGGTGACGACCTTTCTCGTTTTGGTCATGACTGTGGTTTCGGTGATCCGCGGCCGCGATGATACGGTGGTGCTCGGCCGCCGTGTGGCAAAACGGACGGTTTATAAGGCGATGACCATCGCGGCGCTGGGACTGGCGGCGGTGGTGATGAACGCGGCGGTCAATCTGATCTCGCTGCCGAGCCTTTCCGGCGTGGATGGAATTTTTGAGGCGGCGTCTGCTTTTGGAACCGTTGGGATGACGGCGGGCGTCACCCTGCAGTTTGGTCTGGCGGCAAAGATTGCAACGATTCTGACAATGTTTATTGGGCGGATCGGCCCGGTCTCCTTTGCGCTGGCGCTGACCATCCGCGGCGAGGGCAGCGGTGGAGAGGTGCTGCCCGAGGGCAGGATCATGGTTGGATGATCCGATATCACCAGCTGCTGGAAGAGGAAAATTGTATGTGTGTTTGAATCAAAAATCGGCCTTGCCCTTGCTAGTACCCGGTTGGCCTGCGGTGGCGGTTTCCTGGATGGAGCAGAGTTATGCGTTTAAGAAAATCAACACAAGGGGAATAAGGATTTCTATAAATGGAAAGCGCTTAAGAATATGGCAGAAAAATCGCATATATTTCTGAAGAAGATCAGAAACGGATCTGATGATATTATCGCCTTCCCTCTGGCTGGGGGCCGCCCATTTTACCCTCCATTCCACCGCCCATTCCGCCGGTGCTGTTGGAGGTGACCACGGAGGAGAGCGTCAGGGATTCCGATTGACTGCCAGCTGAGAGCGTATAAGTTTTCCCCTTTTCCATATCCGGACAACTGACGACGACGCTCTGATAGGCCTTTGCAGGCGTGTAGGTCACCAGAGTATTGCCATCGGAATCCTTCAGGGTGATCGCATCGCTTTCGGAGAGGGTCGTACTAAAGTTATGCAGAATCGAATACTGGCTGGAGGAGTCGGAAAAGCCCTGCGCCATACCGCTCATGCCTGCCGCGACCACAGTACCGCCGGTGATTTTGGCGGTTCCCTCATAGTCTAGCGCGCCGTTTCCGTTATTGGCGGAGCCACTGATCAAAACCGTGCCGCCCTCGATTATGAGATTTCCATTGGAGTCAATACCGTCTCCGCCGGCGTCCACAGTGACGCTGCCACCAATTATTTTGATAAAGAGATCAGAATCTTCACTCACGTTGAACTGGTTTTGGCCCGGTCTGCCGCCCAGCGCAGATGAGTCGCTGCCACCGGCGGAATTGATCCCGTCGTCGCTTGCAGTGAGCTGAATGATTCCACCGCTGATGGTTACATTTAACCCCTCGAGCCCTT
>DAWDUP010000078.1:8542-10083 GCA_052346825.1 Candidatus Fimivicinus sp.
AGCCCTTCGTAGCTTTGGCTGATTGCAATGGTGCCGTTCTGGATCAAAAGCGCTTCGTCCGCATGGATGCCGTCGTCGCCGGAGCTTAAGGCGAAGGTACCGCCGGTGATTGTGACCGTGCCGTTGCAGTGCACGGAATCGTCTGAGGAATCAATCGTGAATGTCCCGCCGCGTACTGACAGAGATGCACCGGCCTTCAACCCCTTTGCACTGTCTGAGGTATCGGTGGAGTCTTCCGTTTTAGCAGTTTCCTCTTTGGCTCCCGGCCCCCACACGCCCCAGCCGGGATTTTCATTGCCCTTCTGGTCTGTGCTGGCGTTTGCGCTGCCGCCTCCGCTGGTGATCTGGAAGGCGCCGCCATCGATGCGCAGCACAGTATCCGCCTGGATGCCATCGGTCCCGGCAGTGATGTTAAGAGCCCCGTCGGAAATGTAAACATAGCCCCGGTCGGCCTGCTCCGCGTTGCTTGCCTGAATGCCATCCGTGCCTGTTTGAATGGTAAATGTTCCGCCGGTGATTTTCACGCAGTCCTTTCCGTACAAGCCGCCTCCGTTTTCCGCTGTGATGGCATAGGTGCCGCCTGTGACGATCAGATCGTCCTTGGATACAATCGCGTGCTTATATTTGGCGTTGACCGTTAGCTTACCGCTTCCGTTCAGCGTCAGATCCGCCCGGCTGAAGATGACACCGTCCACATTGCTGTCCTCATCAGAAAGATGGTAGGAGCTGTCGCTGCCCAGCGTGTTATCAGAGCCGTCCGCCAGCGTGAGAAAGACCTTATCCGCTTGCTTTATAAATAAGGCTGCGTGGTCGGCACAGTAGATGGACGCGCCCTTGAGTACGATGTGAACCTTGTGCGTATCCGCCGCCTGGACGACGATCCGGCCGTCGTTTAGGGTACCGGTCACCACATACGTGCCCTCCTGCTGGATCGTGATGGCTCCGTCTTTCTCGGAGGCGCCGTCTCCGGAGATGGACGCGCTGCCTCCACTGAGGGATATTTTGGTGGCGGAGCTCTCGTCGTAGGATGCATCCTGATCGGCGTTGCTCACTGAAACGTCGATTTCATCGGCCGAGATCGCGTTGACCGATGAAGAGGCCTTCGTCGTCTGATCGGAGGCTTCTTCCCCAGAGCCGCATCCGGCGAGCATCACTAGGACAGCAACCGTCAGAATGGCCAGGTGTTTTTTCATGGCAAAATTCCTCCCGCTGAGTTTTACTTTACAAATGATATGGGAAACCTCCCTTTGTTATATTTGGAAAGTATAGCAACCCAACCCAAATGGAACTTAAAAAATGGGCTGCCGAAAAACTTTTTCAAAAGAGCAGGATCGCAAAAAGCCGCCCGCACCGAGATTGGGTGCAGGCGGCTCAACTTGTCAAAAAGGCATATCGTTTATGTGGAAATGCACGAGAACGATTTCGAAAATTTCTCCATTACGCTTGCCTTTTTTGATTGCCTTGACAACGGAAGAAGAAATTGGAACGCGCTTAGGCCGCGCGGGCCCTTCCTTTTCCGTTCGGCCGGAAAAGGAAGCAAA
>DAWDUP010000079.1:0-398 GCA_052346825.1 Candidatus Fimivicinus sp.
TCCAAAGCTTTCCGGATGCGTGCGACCGCCTTGTCCATATCCGGCAGGCACATCGGATCAAATTCCGCCGTGCCGGCTTCCAGAAAGCTGTGCGCCTGCTCCGGCGTTTTGATCCCGCGTGAGACGAGCAGTAGCGCCGCAAACGGATCGAGCTCGCACGCTTCGGCCAAAGACGCCGCACAATCCTTGTCATACTGCGCAATACACCACTTTTTGCGGCTCAAATACATCATTCCCTTCTATTCCTTTTATTTTAGCATTAAACAGGCGTGGATTCAAGAAAAAACGAAAGATTTCAGGCTGCCGCACGCGTTCGGGCCGCCTGGCGGATGCCGGATATTTTTATCACTCAATTCGGATTCCTTGATATAGAATAAAAGATAATATTATATAATAAT
>DAWDUP010000079.1:408-4381 GCA_052346825.1 Candidatus Fimivicinus sp.
AGCGGAACGTTTGATTCCACCGGCTCAAAAATATTTTTTCGCAGCCGTCGTTTTGTTGCACAAGTTCGTGCAACAAAAGCGTCGGTTTGCCCCCTGTATAGGAAGCGGTTTCTTCCAAATCACAGCAGGAGGCGAATCGATGCTGGAAACCATTGATTTTATCACACAGATGCTCTTGGAGCAGAAGGGAAAGCTGGACGTTTTCGACCCGCCCGTTGTGTACGAGAGCATACGCTGGCAACAATGGGTGACGCAGCTGAGCCCGGGCACCTGCCCCTATTGCATGCTGCAGGACGGCCGGATTTACAGCCGGGCGGAGCAGCCCCCGATCCCGCCGCCGGTGCATCCCCGGTGCAAGTGCAGGCTCGTCCCGCTCCGGGAAATCCCGGCGGGGATGGCCACGGACAAGGGGCTGATGGGGGCGGATTTCTGGCTGAAAATGAGCGGGGAGCTGCCTGAGTATTATATATCTCGGGAAGAGATAGAAGCCCTCGGCTGGCAAGGGGGTAAATCCCCGGCCCGCTACGCGCCGGAGAAAATGATCGCAGGAGGGATATATAGGAATATAAATGGCCATTTGCCGCAACGCAGCGGCCGCGTCTGGTACGAGGCGGATCTCAATTACCATGAGGGCAAACGCAACCGGCACCGGATTGTCTGGTCAAATGACGGCCTCATTTTTGTGACCTATGACCACTATGAAACCTTTTATGCAATCGGATAAATAAAGAAAAGAGGAACCAAACCATGAGCAAGAAAATTGAAGAAATCACCCTGGACTTCACCGGCGTGAAAACGCTGTGGGAGCTGCACGAGCGCATCCGGGTCGCCTTCGACTTCCCGGAATGGTACGGGAAGAACTGGTCTGCCTTTTGGGATTTGCTCAGCGAGCCTTTCGACGAAACAATGGTCACGGTGCGGGGGATCAAGATGCTCCCGAGAGAGTTGCAGCCGTGCGGAGAGAAAGTAATATACTTATTGGAAAAAAATAGAAAATATCAAACAAATTATTATAAATTTCCCGTTGATCATTTTAAATATCAGATTCTTAGCTGAAATGCTTGTAAATCAATAAGGAGGAACCAAACCATGAGTAAAAAAATAAAAGAAATCAACCTTGATTTCACCGGCGTGAAAACGCTGTGGGAGCTGCATGAACGCATCCGGATCGCATTCGACTTTCCGGAATGGTACGGGAAGAACTGGGACGCCTTCTGGGATTTGCTCAGCGAGCCGCGTGATGAAACAATGGTCACGGTGCGGGGCCTCAAGATGTTGCCAAAGGAGCTTCAGCCGTGTGGGAAAAAGGTGATTGAGCTGCTAGAGGAGAATGGGGAATATCAAATGCATTGGAAAAGAAACCCACAGAAGTTTCGCTACGTCATCATCAGTTGATATGACTTAGGATGCCAAGGATTAAGGAGGAACCAAGCCATGCGAAAAAAAATAAAAGAAATTACCCTTGATTTCACCGGCGTGAAAACGCTGTGGGAGCTGCACGAGCGCATCCGGGTCGCCTTCGACTTCCCGGAGTGGTACGGGAAGAACTGGGACGCTTTCTGGGACCTACTCAGCGAGCCGCGTGATGAAACAATGGTCACGGTGCGGGGGATCCAGATGCTCCCTAGAGAGCTGCAGCCGTGCGGAGAGAAAGTAATATACTTATTAGAAAAAAATAGAAAATATCAAACAAATTATTATAACTTTCCCGTCGATCATTTTAGATACCAGATTCTTAGCTGAAATGCTTGTGAATCAATAAGGAGGAACCAAACCATGAGCAGAAAAATAAAAGAAATCACCCTCTACTTCACCGGCGCGAAAACGCTGTGGGGGATGCCGTACGCAAAAAGCATGTAGCCTGTCCTCCGGAAAGACGTTTTACGGATCGCGGCACTTTGTAAGAAAACATCACGCTCTCGTAAGAAAATTGTAATTTTCCCGTTTCCCTTTCGTAAAGCTGTTTGGGTATCCTAATAGCAGAAATGAAATTTGATCCGCGTAGCAATGGAAGGGAAGCGGTTTTTATGGAAAAAATCAAAAGGCTCTGGAAGGAAGGCTGGGACAAAGTTCGCCATAACGATTTGATTAGCCCCGGCAACCGGAAGAAAAAGATCGCAGTGCTCGTAGGGATCTCCGTGTTTGCCGTTGCCTGCGGCCTGATCGCCTGGTTTTACGGAAAGCCGCTTCTGGATTTTGTGCTCGATACACAGCAATTCCGCGCCTGGATGAATGAGCATGGGGCTCTGGGGCCGGTCACTTTTGTCGCCATCCGCACAGTGCAGACCGTCGTCAAGATCATCCCCGCCGAGCCGCTGGAAATCGGCGCGGGCTATGCGTTCGGAAGCTGGTGGGGCATGGCGCTGTGCATGCTCGGCACGGCGATCGGCTCGCTGATCATCATCGGGCTGACGAAGCGCTTCGGGATGCGGATGGTTGAAGTTTTCGTCCCGCGCGAAAAGCTTCAGTCCTTCCGCTTTCTGCAGAATACCAAAAAACTCAACCTGCTGCTCTTCATCATCTTCCTGATCCCCGGCACGCCCAAGGATTTCATTACCTATTTTGTGGGCATCACGCCGGTGAACACGTTCACCTTTTTGATCCTGACCGGGATTGCCCGGATCCCGTCGATTTTATCCTCGACCCTGTGCGGCAACGCGCTGGGGGAGCGAAACTTCTGGTTTGCTGCGATCGTATACCTCCTGACGGGTACGCTGACCGTTGCCGGAATTTTCCTCTATCGCCGCATCAGCCGGCAAGAGAATGAAGCCTCGGATCATCCGGTAAAAAAAACGGCATAACAGGCCGCCAGTGAAAACAAATCCGGCGCTGCCCCCCATTCGGTCCCTGCCGGCCGAATGGGAGATTTTTTGTGGACTGACCGCAAAGCGGACGTACATCGAACAGCAGCTTGTGGAATTTTCAGCCTTTGCACGGGGAAGCGGCTCCTTTTCTCCTGTAAACTGGTCAAAATGCAGGATTTTGATTTAACGGTTGCAAATTGTGGGGGAATCGAGTACTATATCAGTAGATTTCGGCTGCCATGTGCAGTTGGTTTAGGAGGAGTTTTCATGCCGGTTTTTCAGGAGATGTCCAAGGAGGAGCTCGTGGCGCAGCAGAAAAGCCTTTTGAAGGAATATGAAGCGTTTCAGGCAAAGGGGTTAAAGCTCGATATGTCGCGCGGCAAGCCCGGCGCGGATCAGCTTGACCTTTCCATGGAGATGCTCGATGTCCTCCATTCTGATTCTGACGCCAAATCGGAAAATGGGATGGACTGCCGCAACTACGGTGTGCTTGACGGCATTCCGGAGTGCAAGCGTCTTTTTGCGGAGCTGATGGGCGTTGCCCCGCAGAATATCATCGTAGGCGGCAATTCGAGCCTGAATATGATGTTCGACTATGTTTCCCAGTGCATGACGCACGGCGCGGGCAGCACTCCCTGGTGCAAGCTCGACAAGGTGAAGTTCGCCTGCCCGGTGCCTGGCTACGACCGTCATTTCGGCGTGTGCGAATATTTCGGGATCGAGATGATCAACATCCCGATGCTGGAGGATGGCCCGGATATGGATCTGCTCGAAGAGGTCGTGAAGGATCCGGCAGTCAAGGGCATGTTCTGTGTGCCAAAGTATTCCAATCCGGAAGGCAAAACCTATTCCGACGAAGTCGTGCGCCGCATGGCCGCGATGGAGACGGGGGCAGAGGATTTCCGCATCATCTGGGATAACGCCTACTGTGTCCACGATTTGACGGATACGCCCGACAAGGTGCTCAACATGCTCGATGAGTGCCAAAAGGCCGGCAATCCCGACCGCGTCATCATGGTTGCCTCCACATCGAAGATCAGCTTCCCCGGCGCGGGCGTCGCGGTGATGGCGGCCTCCGATGCGAATATCGCCATGATCAAAACCCGCATGGCCTCCCAGACGATCGGCTACGACAAGCTCAACCAGCTGCGTCACGTCCGTTTCTTCAA
>DAWDUP010000079.1:4391-9177 GCA_052346825.1 Candidatus Fimivicinus sp.
GCGGATGGCATCCGCGCGCAGATGAAGCGCCACGCCGCGATCCTGCGCCCGAAGTTCCGGGCTGTGCTCGATGCGTTTGAAAAAGAGCTCGGCGGCAAGGGCATCGCCTCCTGGAAGAATCCGAACGGCGGTTATTTCATCAGCCTCGACGTGCTCGACGGCTGTGCAAAGCGCGTGGGCGTGCTCTGTAAGGAGGCGGGCGTTACGCTGACGACGCCCGGCGCGACCTATCCCTACGGCAAGGACCCGGCGGACCGCAACATCCGCATCGCGCCGACGCTCCCGCCCGTGGCGGAGCTTGAGCAGGCGGTGGCGCTATTGTGCGTGTGCGTGCAGCTTGCGGCGTGCGAAAAGCTGCTGGAGAGCAAGTAAATATTCTTTCTTTCATAGATGAAATGAAAACAGCAGGCGGATGCATGGTGCGTCCGCCTGCTGTTCTGTGATTGGTTTCCATATGCCGCCGGGCGCCTTATTTACCCATCTTGGTAAGGAAGGCGCCGGCAGTATTTTTTCGTTTCTGTCTGGATGGAACAGCTCCTCATTCCCGAAAAGAATCGATTGTGATAACGAATTCATCGCTTTTTGACGCTGCTGCGCACGACAAGCTCCGGTTCCAGGCTGACCGTGCGGGGCGGATCCTTCGCGCCCTGCAGCCGGCTGGTCATCAGCCGGCAGGCCTCCTCGCCCAGCTGCTGGGGATCCTGGGCCACTGAGGTCAGCTCCACGCCCAGCGCAAAGGGGGAAAGGGAATTATCATAGCTCACCAGGGAGAAATCGTCCGGCACACGCAGGCCCAGGCCGTACAGATGCTTCAGAAACCCCAGGGCCATCATATCGTTGGAGACAAAGGCGGCAGTGGCATCGGTTTTCAGAAGGGCTTGCGCCGCCCGGTATCCGCTGTCAAAGTGGTAATCCCCCTCCGCTATCAGGGTGGGATCATAGGGCAGCCCCATCTCTTCCAGGGCGCTGCAATAGCCCTTAAGCCGTGCACGGCCGTTGTTGGAGCGTGTGTTGGCTACGTAGCCGATACGGGTGTGGCCGCTCTCGATCAGGTGCCGTGCCGCTATGTAGGCGCCGTACTCATTATCGAAGAGGACCTTGTCACAAGCCAGGTCGTCGTATACCCGATCCACCTGCACGTAGGGAAACGGCAGCCTCCCGAGCTCCTCCAGCAGGTCGGCGTTGTTCTGATAGGACTCGTTGCTGACGATGAGAAAGAGACCGTCCACACCGTGGGAAGTGATGCTGCGCAGCAGCGTCCGATCCTCGTCATAGAGATCATTGGAGCTGGCGATGAGCAACAGATAGCCCTCTCGCTGGCAGCAGCCTTCAATGCGCTTGGCCAGGGAGGCGAAAAAAGTGTTTTCAATATCAGGCAATATGAGTGCCAGCGTCCGCGTTTTTTTGGTAACAAGGCTGCGGGCCGCCTGATTGGGCGCATAGTTGAGCCTCCGGGCGATCTCCCGGATATGCTTCCTTTTGACGTCCGCTATGCGGCAGGGCCGGTCATTCAGCACCAGTGACACCGCGCTGACTGACACGCCGGCCTCTCTGGCGATATCCTTTATGGTTACGCTCATCATGCTCAATTCCTTTAACGATAGAAAAATAAAATGAAAGAATCATGAACGGGGCAGCCATAGATATGGCTGCCCCGTTTGTCAAAAGTTAAGACATCGGCAGAAAAACGATCATAGACAGCACAAACATGAACACCGTACCGATAATCATGGGGAAGCAGGTGCGCTTGACGATCTCGATGGGGCTCTTCTTTACCGATCCGGCGACGATCATGGTCACAGCCGCCACTGGGGACACGGCCCGCAGCAGGTTGCCCGCCAGACCCATGGGAATGCTGATAGCCAGCACATTGATGCCAGCGGCCATCGCCAGCGGCACCATCAGGGGGACCATGGCGAAGAACAGAGCAGTACCGCTGCCGCTGAGGATGACGATCAGAGCCGTCAGGCCGACGAGGATGAGCGGGAGCACAAAGCCCAGATTGCCGCCCTGAATGCCCATCATGGCGTTCTGAAGAGCGCCGATGAGGCCGATGGATTTGAGGCCGGTGACGAACACCGACGCCGCGACCAGCAGGGCCACAATCGGCATGGCGCCGCCCATGCCTTTGAAGAAGGTCTCAGTGCCATCCAGCGCGGCTTTCACCTTGCGCTTGCGGATGATCTCGCAGACCATGGCGATGACAAAGGAGAACAGGGTGGCCACTTCAACGCTAATGTTGATGTCCAAGTTGGTGATAGACTGTACTGCAAAGACAATGATCAGTAGGAGAATGGGCAGCAGGGGGAGAATCGCATACACCGTTTTGAACAGCTTGCCGCCCTCAATGGCTTTGACATCCTGGACGTCCGCCAGATCGGTGGCGCGGTCCGCGCCCAGCTTTTTATCCATGTGCCGCTGCCAGAAATAATGGGCAATCGCCATCACCAGCAGGGTAGGGATCGAGACAAGTGCATGATAGCGGAACACGTACTCCGTGGGTGTCAGACCAGCGAATTCAGTGGTTTTGGCCAGTTCCTCGGCTATGGCCACGTTATCGGAGCCCAGTGGGGTGGGTATGACGGTAGCAGTGGTGGCGATGATGCCGGCGGCAGTCAGAGAGCTCATACCGGCCTTGACCATGACTGGATACAGGGTGGCCAGCAGGATGATCGCCAGGTTGGACGCGCTGGGGATCACCAGGGACAGCAGGTTCCCCAGCAGGAAAACCACCGGTACCAGGAAATAAACGGACTTGATCTTACCGATCGGCCTGGTCAGTACGCTGACCGTCACCTCATTGGCGCCAATGGAGCTCATATAGGCGGAGTAACCGCCCAAAATGAGGATGATGAAACCGGCGGCGCTCAGGGTACTCTTGAACTGGTCGGCTATGGCCTTCAACGGATCGAGCCAGACCGCGCCAGTACCGACGAAGTCCTTAATGGCGATCCCGTTGCCCGTAGCGATGCCGATAAACATCAGCACAACGCCCATGAGCAACAGAGTGATCTTTATGTCCATTTTCTTAATGAGCATAAAAACGACGATGGCAACCGCGATCAGGGCGGAGCCGTACATGAGGACAGCGGACATAACTGCAGACATAAATATGCCTCCCTTATTTTAATTCGTATGGTAACTCCGGGAAGGATCAGATACAGCGGGCGATACAATCCAGGAACCAGGTGCGAAACAGTTCCTGGTTGATGCTCATGCAGACCTTGGCGTTGTTGGGCTTGCCCAGATAGCCCTTCAGGTCTACCAGGGTGCATCCGGCGGTCATGGTGCCCGCCAGCTCCACGTCCACATAGGTCTCCGCTAGCTCGTACATCTCAGGCTTCAGCAGGTAAGCCATGGCGCAGCTGTCGTACATTTTGAGCCCGGTCTTCATGCTGCCGCCGCGATATTTCTGGAACAGGCAGTAGGCCATGCGGCCCACCTCGCCCAGCTGGGGGAGCTTTGCACTATCCTCGGGAAGGACCAGCGCCTTCCAGCCCACGTCCAGCCCGGCCATGACCAGCGGCAGGCCGCTGTCAAAGACGATCTTGGCCGCCTCAGGGTCGGTGGCCACGTTGAATTCCGACATGACGCCCTTGTTTCCCCGACTGGCGGAGCCGCCCATCATGACGATTTCGCGGATGTTTGCCTTGACCTCGGGATAAACCTTGAGCAGCAGGGCAATATTGGTCAGAGGGGCAATGGGCACCAGCGTGATCGGTTCATCGCTCTCCATGATCACGCGGCGCATGGCGTCCACCGCGTTCTCCTCAAGCAGCAGATGATCGTCCGGCTCCTCAAAATCGAAGCCCTCCATGCCGCTCTTGCCATGGACATTGCTGGCATCCATCAGTGGCAGAATCAAGGGCCCCGCAGCGCCCTTGGCCACCGGTACCTCCTTCTGGAAGAACTTGAGCAGGCGCAGGGCGTTGTAGGTGACTTTGTCGAGGGAGACGTTGCCGGCCACCGTGGTGATGAGCTTTACGTCCAGTTCCTCGCTGAACAGTGCTATGGCAATGGCGACGGCGTCGTCGATGCCGGGGTCGGTGTCAATGATAATTGGGCGTTTCTTCATTTTGATTCCTCCTTAAAATAGGCCTCTACTTCGTTCAGATAGGGAATGGACTGCTGCGCGCCCTGTCTGGTTATGGTCAAGGCCGCTACCTTGGTGGCGAAGCGCATACACTGCTCGACATTGTTGCCACGGACCAGGGCGCAGGCCAGCGCGCCGATATAGGAGTCGCCGGCGGCGGTGGTGTCCACATTGGGGACCGAGTAGCTGTCCACCAGGATGACGTCGTCCCCCATGCGGCAGACGCTGCCCTTTTCCCCGAGCGTGATGATTGCGCCGCCCACGCCCATAGCCTTGAAGCGGCTCAGCGCGTTCTGGCAGCTGGCCTTATCTCTGGGATACAGGCCGGTCAGAAACTCACATTCGGTCTGGTTGACCACAATCAGATCGATGTTGGCATAGGCCTCCGCCGGGATTGGCCTGGCGGGTGCGGGATTAAACAGTGTAAACAGACGGTGGCTCTTGGCCGCGGACAGAGCGTCGATGACCGCTCGTTGCTCGCATTCGTACTGGGTGACGAAGATGTCCTTCGGCTCGGCCAGCCTGTCGAGAATGGCCACTACGTCCTGTCCACACATTTCATGGTTTGCACCGGCGTTCAGGATGATTCGGTTGTCGCCGCCGCAGCGGATGATGACCGCGACGCCCGTATTATTACAGTCGCTGCGGTCCACATAGGTGCAGTCGACACCGGCCCCCTCCAGTGCCAGGCGT
>DAWDUP010000079.1:9187-10029 GCA_052346825.1 Candidatus Fimivicinus sp.
CAATCATCCAGGTGGGAGCGTCCAGCTTGGCGGCTGCTACCGCCTGATTGCCGCCCTTGCCGCCGGGGTTGGTAAGGAAGTTGCGGCCCTCTACAGTTTGTCCCGCCTGGGGCATGGCGTCGCATTCAATGGTCAGATCCATATTCAGGCTGCCGAATACAATGACTTTTCCCATAGGATTCCCTCGTTTCTCCGCAGACTTGTCAGAAAAGCGGGCGCGCACCGCTGCGGCAAGACGCGTCCGTTGGCCCTTCAGAGTGCCGTGTGACTGGAGCGGCCAGGCTGGACGAAGCAAACCATGCCATGCCCCAGCCCGGGAGCAGGCCGCCGAATGAATCCGAATTGTTCATAGAAGCCCTCGGTGCCCGGTGTGGCCATGAGGCCGACATAGGCGTTGTCGCAGGCCGTTGTGTCGATGTAACGAAAGATTGCATCCATGAGCAGGCGGCCGATGCCGCGTCCCTGATAGGCGGGGTCCACCACCACATCCTTGATAAAAAACACGATGCGGCCATCCCCCACGATACGGGCAATGCCTGCCGGCTCGTCGCCGTCCATGATCACAACGGTGTATAACGTTTTTTCCAACGCGGCGGTCACATCCTCTGGCGCGTAGGGCTGGAATCCCACCTTATCTCGAATAGCGCAGTATATCTCCGGTGTTAACGCCTGTTCCACAACCCGTAGCATGAGATCGCCGCCTTGATAAAACGTTTTATCATTTGTCTGCTCCAATATTAGCATGTCACGGGCATATTGTCAATAGTAATTTTTCCTCTTACTATTATTTTTTGTGCAGCATGCGGGAGAGGCTTGCACACGCCGAAAATGTTTGAGTAGAC
>DAWDUP010000080.1:0-10020 GCA_052346825.1 Candidatus Fimivicinus sp.
AGAACGCTTGATTATTCTATCAAACCACCTCCCCTTTGTCAACTCCTTTTTCTCCCTTTTTCTCCTTACTTCTACACCCCTCCGCGCGTTTCTAACGAATCAACGCCAAATAGAGAAAGAGCGCAGCTTTATCAGCCGCGCCCTTTCTCAAAAATGAGGGAAAAGAAAGGAAAAAAAGAAGAAAAAATGATAGGAAGAACCCTCCGAAGAGGGGATTGTAAGCGCACCGTCCTCATCGGAATATCGCTTTCTCCGAACGGGGCGGAAACGAAAAGGTGAAAAACGTATGCATCTGTCTATTCTCAATGGAATCCTTTTGTTAATGAAATTAGGATACCTTTTAAATGTGTCGTTTCTGTGACAGGTTTTCGAAGAATATGAAAAAACAATGTGAACATGCCGTTTCAATCCTCAGAACGGTGCAGGCCCATCACATCTTCTACGGGCAGGGAAAACAAAAGGCCGGGCTCTCCCATTTTTTGCTCCAACTCGTCACAGACCGCCTGCATCACGGTACGCCGGCGCTCCAATGGGACAATAATCATCACCAGCTCTTTTTCCGGCCGGATCAGCAGATGCAGAAAATTCTCCTCTTCCTTTGTATTAAAACCCCGTGCATGGATCACGGTCCCTCCGCTGGCGCCGGCCCGGCGGGCAGCATCCATGACCAGTTCCGCTTGCCCTCGGCCCGTTATGCAGACAATCATGTCATGCGTACGTTTTTGATCCATCTTTTCCACCTCTTCTGTCTCAATAATCGTGGCATCCATTTGAATCTGCCGCAGCGCTGCCATACTGACGCTTGCAAACGTTACGCCGCATGCAATTCCGCCGCCCGGTTTTGAAAACGGCAGGTCACTCTGAAGCTTTTCCAGGCCGCTCCTAATCACACATCGGGGCGCAACGCTGAAGAGGATATCCTTTTCCAGCTCCCCCAACCCCAAATACTCCAAGACCTCCGATTTTGCCGTACCGGTACCCAAACACATCATTTGGGTATCAATTCCAGATTGTTCATAGATCCGGGCCATCTTTTCTCCTTTGCCACGATCTACGACCGTTATCAGCCCTTGTAGAGGAAATGCATGCATCGTTTTAAACCTCCTCATACTCGATAATTTCATTTTGGGCCGCAGTTGGCTCCGGCTTATGGTGCCGCGTTTTGATGCGGTAAACGAGGCCGATCCCCTGAATGACCACCAGAGGCGTCATCGCCACCATTGCGACGATTCCGAACGCGTCCAGGAGAATATTTCCGCCCAGGGCTCCGCATGCCCCCATTGCAAAAGGCAGGAGGAAGGTGGCCGTCATAGGGCCGGATGCGACGCCGCCGGAATCGAAGGCGATCGCCGTAAACATCTTTGGTACAACAAAGGATAAAAGCAGAGCGCAGACATAACCGGGCACCAAGAACCAATAGATCGAAATCCCTGTCAGAATCCGGATCATAGATAGCCCTACTGATAACGCCATGCCCACAGAAAGGCCGTTCATCATGGTTTTCTGCGAGATCGCGCCGCCCGAGATCTCCTCTACCTGTTTATTGAGCACCAAGACTGCCGGCTCCGCTTTCACAATAAAGAAGCCGACGACCATGCCCAGAGGTGCCAAAATCCACTGGTATGGCAACTGCGCGAGTTCTTTTCCTAAATAACTGCCGACCGGCATGAAGCCAACATTGACCCCTGTTAAAAAAAGAAGGAGCCCCAAAAAGGTATAGAGCATGCCGACGAGCACCTTGACAAGCTGCTTTTTATGTAGCCTTAAAAACACAATCTGAAAGATAAAAAAGAATACCAGAATCGGCAATAACGCCAGAAGCACTTCCTTTGCATAGATTGGAAACGCCCGTCCGAATTCCAGCCCCAAATCGCGGGTTGTACTGATCGCCGGCACCGTAATCTCCGCATATTCCGCCTGAGATGGTTCATAAACGATCCCCAGCAGCAGCACAGATAAAATAGGCCCGATCGAACACAATGATACCATGCCGAAACTATCGCTCTCCGCATTTTGGTCATTTCGCAGGGCAGCCAGCCCGATTCCAAGCGCCATAATAAACGGTACTGTGATCGGGCCGGTTGTTACCCCTCCGGCATCGAAGGCAACGGCAACAAATTCATTCGGCACAAATATAGAGAGAAGGAAAACCGCCGCATAACCAATCATCAGCAGAACAGATAGACGCACTTTCCACACCATGCGTAAAAATGCGGCTACTAAAAAGGTACCTACCCCAACTGCCACTGTCAGAATCAGCGTCAAATCCGGCACACCAGGTGTTTGCTGGGCAAGCACCTGCAAATCCGGCTCCGCCACGGTGATAATTACGCCGATTGCAAAACAGGCAAGCGCAATCAACGCGGTCTTCTTCCCCTTTGCAAGGCGCGCGCCTAGCTGCTCTCCAACCGGGATCATCGCTATATCCGCACCCAGTGTAAAAAAGCCCATTCCCAAAATCAGGAGTCCCGCACCAGCTAAAAAAAGCAGAAGTGTATCCGGCGGCATCGGCGTAATCGTGACACACAGGAGCAAAACGATGGACGTAATCGGGACCACCGCTTGCAGGGATTCTCTGATTTTTTCCCGCAGCTTCCAGTTCATCACATACCGCCTTTCGAAATATATCATACGCCTCCTGTAGCCTTGCCTCAAATTTTACAGTTTGTATATTTTGATTATACTATATTATGCGCTTTCTTGTCAACAAATCCCTTATAAAGTCCTTGATCAAGGATAAAAATTGGGACGATACGGCATTACATCGTCCCAATCTTTATTCCTAAATTTATACAGGCAGGATTTTAGCTGATTTGCACGGTGCCATCCTCAGAAACGGTAACCCGCATCCCATCCTGCACATACTGCAAAAATTCGTCGCCCAGATTGTCCACCGCTACGATCCGGTTTTCTGTCCATACATCCGCAAGAATGACGCCGGCTGCTGCAAGGGAATCGATCGGCCCGGAGAAGAGCATGGCAGACGGTGCGATTCCCAACGCACTTACCGTATGTAACACCATACCGCCCGTTGTCGATCCGATGGTCTGCGGCAAACAGAGCACTTTCCCGGTCAAATTCTTTCCGTACAAATCCGCATTGTTCTGATCAGAACAGATGACTTCTTTTTTCTTCATCAGCGCGCTCTTCTGGAAGCTGGCGAGCGTGTTGAACCCCTGCCGGGTAACGACCGATTCAGCCGTAATAACACCCGCGATGACAGGGCGGCCCTGAAACGTTTTCCCCATTTTAAAACCCTCCCTTCACTGCGATCGCTGCAATCTCATCGTCCGTGAAATACCGTGCAGAGGTATAGGTGCGCAGTTTGTTGGAGTTCGTGATGACTGGCCGCTTGCCACACAGAGGATTGTTCATATACATCAGCGGGCAAATGCTGGAGAGCTTCACGCCGAAGGACCAAAGCCTATCATAATCTGCCTGATTGTCTCGCTGAAAATGCTCGAGCACCTCCGGAGCGGCGGTCAGGATCGTGAGAAGGCCGATCTTTTCTTTCCCCTGCTTTTTCAGCTCCGCTGCAAAGCGTTCCGTCCACTCGCCGAGCTGGGCGTAGGACAGGTGCGGGCAGCCGATAAAGCAGCGATCGGGCTGTGCGTTCTTGTCCTTCCATATAACTGGATAGCTGTCCTTGACACGCTTTAGCTCCGCATCGTCGATGACATAGGTCTTTGCATCCTCGCGAATGAGTGCATCCCCCTGCTCCTTCGCTTCCGGCGTGAGATTCTCGATGTGATAGAGGCCAACCGCGCCGTTGGAGGCAGTCGCAGCGCCCATATCCTTGAGATAAGCCTTCACGCCGTCCGTCGGCTCCGTGCCAAGGAAACGATCAAGCCCTTTGATATAGGGGACATCCTCCATCACCTTCATGCCGATCGCACTGCCGAGCACCTGCGCCTCCGGTTTTGTTTCACAGCGGACTTCCACGATCCATTTCGCTTTGCGCCCTTCGTCAGTCAGCAGGTCAAATTCCGGAACCTTTCCGAAAATGGAACCAAACAGCTCAATGATGCCGGAATTGCGGTTGCACCGCGCGCCCAATACGGAATTCGCATAGACAACGGCAGAGGATTCCGCCCAGGAGAGCACATCGCCGTAGCCGGGTGTATTCCCGACCTCATCGAGATAACAGGTGCATGTAAAAGATTTTTCACTCTTTAAGCCAAGCTTTTGCAGCTGCGCCTCATAGCTGCCCTGCATGCCGTAAAGGATTTTGCTGAAGATCAGCTTTTCAATGGGATTGCATTTTACATTTTGGTAATCGATAGGCCTCGGATCAAGCGTAAACGGCTCCTTGGCCTTTAGCCCTGCCTCGATGAGCTCATCCATAATGGAAAACACGGGCTTCAGGACGGAAATGCCAAAGCTCGTCACCAGATGGCCCTGCCCTGTAACCGGAACGAACCGGGTGGCCCCGAAGGCGTCGCCATAAAGCACGAGGGTCTTGACGATCTTCGCCATCGTCTCGCCCTGCGAGCCATTAAGGATTGCCTGCTCCTCATCCGTCAGATGCATACGGTATTCCATCTCATCACTCCTTTTCTTTTATTATAATGCCAGGCCGAGCGCATAACCGGCCTTCGTCGCTTCAAACACCTTGCCGCCGTGAAAGCTGTCGCCAATGTTGTAGACGAGCGTCCCCGTCAGCTCTCGCTGCACATCGTAGAAGAGCTGGTCATCGCTCCTGCCGCCAGCAGCCAGGACAACGAGATCGGCCTCCAGGAATTGCTCCTGCTCCTCTGCCTGAGTTTTTTTCTCCAAGGGGTTCACGATATTTTCCGGCAGGATCGGGTGCCAGGTCATGTAAGGATCCGGTACGGTTTTGGAAACATTGCGCATCACCTTCACGCCGCCCTTTTCAAAGGACGCAAGCCGCGTGCAGTTGAGCAGGTCGATCTCCGGCGCGTCGTGCATATATTTGATGAGCATACCGCGGTTGGCGGTGCAGGTGTGGTTCATGATCTTCGCATCCATCTCGATCACGGTCACCTGTTTGCCAAGCTCCTTGTTCAGGAAATACGCCGTCTCACACCCCACGACGCCACCGCCGACCACGACGATCTTTTGAGCCTTCTTCGCAAGCTCCGGATGGTCGAGCACCGCGACCGCCTGCGCAATATTCGCCTGCTCATAGCCAGGCAGCTTCAATACGGCATCCTTCGTCCCCATCGCGACGACAACCTTGTCATACCCGCCCTCCTTCAGGGATTCGACGGTCGCCTCGGTGCTCAGCTTCAGCGCCAGCTGGTATTCCGCCGCTGTGCGTTCCACCAGCCCGTTCAGATATTCCAGATAGTTCGCCACATCAAATTTGATCTTTGGTACGCTGCCAGGATTGAGCCGCCCGCCGATACGGCCGCTCTTTTCAATCAAATCAACCTGATGCCCGCGTTTCGCCGCCGTAACGGCACACATCACGCCCGCCGGACCGGCGCCGATCACAGCGATTTTCAGCGGCTGCTCCGCCTTAGGCGGTTGCTCCGGGAAAACCTCCTCAAATGCGGTGCGGGGATTGACCGCACACTGCGGGTGGCCGCCCTCGACGAACTCATTGATACAGCCCTCCTGACAGCCGATGCAGGGCGTAATCTCCGCAACGCGGCCTGCACGCGCCTTATTGGGCCACTGAGGATCCGCCAGCAGCGGGCGGGCAAGCATGATCATGTCGCACTTTCCGTCGCGCAGTGCCTGCTCCGCCAGATCGGGATAGCCCAGCTTGCCTACGGCGACCACGGGAACTTCCACGCCCGCATTGGAAAGAATCTTGTTTTCGCGGAAATAGTCTTTTGTGAGCTTCGCGATGTCCAGGAAGCAGCCGGGCGGCATCGATCCCGGCGGATGGGGCAGCCACCAATTGTCATAGCAGCCAAGGTCTACATCGAACAGATCGACGCCCGCCTTGACCAGATTTTTCATGTATTCCAAAGTGTCCGCGATGGTGCGGCCGTTTTTGAATTTCTTCAGGTCCGGCGCATCCATACGGTCTCCATAGGTTTCGTTGAGCGCGAGGGAGAGGTCAATGCGGTACATGATCGGGTAATGCGGGCCGACGCGGCGGCGGATTTCCTCAATCATATCGATGCCAAAGGCCTGCCAGTCGCTGTAACGCCCCAGCCTGCGGCGGTTAAAGGCAGGGTTTGCGAGCTGCTCGATGAGGTACCCCTCGTGCCCGTGCAGGTACACGCCGTCGAGCTGCATGGCCTTCGCATCCGCCGCGCTCTGCCCGATATTTTTGATAATCCGCCTGCAGGCGTGCGTGCTTAAGGGCCTGCACGGCACCTGCGACATGTAGAAATTCGGATTCCACGAGGCCGATACCGGCAGCTTGAACGCATTCATCAGGCACTGCGGATTGCCCACGCGGCCCAGGCCCGCCGTGAGCTGGACAAAAATGCGCGAGCCGTAGGCGTGCACATTCTCCGCAAGATCACGCCAGCCGCCCATAACGGTACGCGTGCGATCGATCCGCGGGAAATAGCTCAGCTCCCCGGGCTCCGTGATCGACGGATCGATCCCATGCGTGACAGGAATCAGGCCCGTAGTGATCAGCCCCACGCCGCCCTTCGCGCGCTCCGTAAAATAGGCAAGCATTTTCTCATTGGGCTTGCCTGTCTCGTCGCACATGTTGACGTTGCCCATCGGGCCCATGACCAGGCGGTTTTTCACCGTCAGGTGGTTGATCCGGATCGGAGAGAAAAGTTGGTCGTATGGATAGAGCCCGCTTGTCATGCGGCCCTGCGCAGCCCAGTTCTCATCCTGAAACCAGTCGCCAAAGGCGTCCATTAATTGTTGTACTTTCGGATCTGTCTTCATCGTATTCCTCCCGTTTTTATAGGCTGCAGCGGCCGCGAGCGCCCGCTGTTAATTCTTTGCCCGGCCATTTCCGTTTGACCGTCCGTATAGAAAATGATACAATATGTATCACTTTATTTTAGCACGCTTTTTCCGTCATTTTCAACCAAACAAGTGATACAAAAGAGGGGATTTTGTCTATGGATAAGAGAAAGGAGGCTAATCTGGAGGTAAAGCGCCGGATCAAGGACGCGCTTTACGATCTGATGGCCGAAAAATCCTTTTCAGAGATCACCGTTACGGACATCATCCAGAGGGCAGGCGTGGCGCGCGCCTCCTATTACCGCAACTATCATTCGATCGAGGAGATTCTGGAAACCGCCATGCGCGGCGTAATCAATGAGTTCGAGGAAACGGCGGATTACGACTATACAGATTACATATGTTATGAGAGCGTCCGGCATGCCTTTCACTTCTGCCTGCGCTACAGAGAGCATATCATGCAGCTGTTCCAATCCGGCTTTTCGGATATGTTTCTGCGGATCCTGACAGAGTATGTGGAGGTCTGGGCCGGGGACATGCCCGCCTCTTCCGTGGAAAGCTATCAGCTCTATTTCTTCACCGGCGCGCTTTACAATACCGTCTACAAATGGTTCGAAAACGGGGCGCGGGAAAGCCCGGAGCAGATGGCGGAGATGTTCTGCGGCCTTCTGCAAATAGAATGAAACGGGATTCGCATTGTCTGCGAATCCCGTGCCCCTGTAGGGAATTTTATTTTATGAAACAAGCTGTCAATCATCATCAAACTCCCGGGGCCATTTCATCGGCAAGTCTGATTTGATTTCATACGCGGTCAATTCATGGAGCGTTTCTGCCACCTGCTGTGCACCCATATGCTGTCCGTCCTCTGAATCGCATTTCATTCCGAGGGAGCGTCTCATATTTCAACTGCTCCGCAGGCGAAGGCAGCTCGCCCAATTCCATTTCGTACAAAACCCTTTGCAGGGTCACCGAAACACTTCCTGCCCTCGTTTCTCCACAGCCGTGCCGTAATACCGCAAAAAATCCATTGCCTGCGGGAGCGTTAGCCCCGCCTTGTAGCAACCCAGCTGCGTCGTCGAATAGCCGCCGAACACATTGCCCATCTGCAGGCAGCGCACGAGCGGCCAGCCCTGGTACACGCCGTAGAGCAGGCCTGCCATAAAGTTGTCGCCCGCCCCGGTAAAATCAACGGGCTGAAACAGGTCGACGGCAGGCGCCTGTAGAATTTCACCTGCATCGAGCGCTACGCAACCCGCCGCGCCGCATTTAACCACCGGCGTTTTCACTGCCTCGCCGAGCTTTTGAAGCGCATCCTCCAGCTTTTCCTCACCGGTGAGCTGCCGGGCTTCTTTTTCATTCGGCGTGAAATAATCGACATATCGCAGAATGTCCGCGTAATCCGAGAGCTGCATACCCGGCGTCCAGCCGATGTCATAGAGCAGGATCGTGCCATCCTCATGCAGCCGTTTGACGACCGCCGGCCTGTCCTGCGGCGCAAAAGCGATTGCCGCCCCCTTTAAGAAGGCGTAACAATCTTCGTCCGTCAAATCCGCCTGTGTGACCGCATCTCCAAAAGATAAAAAGGATCGGTCGCCTCCGTAGGAAAACACGCTGGAAACCACAACAGGCCTTTCCTCCCCACGGTAGAGGTTTTCATATTGCTTTAGACCGTTCTCCTCCAGCAGGTTGATGGCTAAGCGGCTGATCGCATCGTTCCCTAAAAAAGTTCCCAGCCGGGCCGGGACTCCCATGCGCGAGAGCGTAACCGGGATCGCCGCCGCGCCGCCGCCGAGCTGCAGATCGAAGGCCCTGGTATAGACCTCTTCGCCCGGCCCCGGCAGCGCGTCAAAGCCGGAATAGATGAGATCGACGTAAAGCGGCGCAATCGCGCGCACCTCCCCCGTCATGACAGCTCTCCGATATAGCCCTTGTACCGCTCTTTGTAGAGATCCACAAGGCTCTTTGCAACCGGATAGGAATTGACGAGCGGATGGACGGTGAGCGCCTTCACCGCCTTCTCATAGCTTTTTTCCAGAATCGCTTCCACCGTCAGGTTTTCATACAGCTTGATCGTCCGAATCAGGTTCAGCTGCATCGGCGGGATCTCCGGCACCGGCACCGGATGCGCGCCGTCCCGGTCGATTTCACAGGTGAGCTCCATCACGTCCCCATCCGCAAGGTACGGGCACGCGCCGTTGTTCGGCACAGAGAGCATCATCTGGATGTTCTCCCCCGTAGCCCACGCCTTGATGAAATCGAGCGCCACGCCCGCATATCCGCCGCCGTCCGGCTGACGGATGAATTCGTCCATGGTAGGGATGTCGATGTGCTTCGGCGCACCGCCCGTTTCAATCGTGAAATAGCTGTTCTCCCGCATGGCATAGTGCAGCATGAAGCAATGGAACGCCGCCTCCAGATCGTGATCAATATCGATTGTGTCGAGTGCGCGGTGCATCTTTTGATTGATCTCCAAAATCGTCTCCCCCCGCGTTTTGGAGGATGAGAGGATGGATTTTACCGCCCGGTCGCTATAGTAATAGAAATAGAGGTATTCATTCGGCAGCAGATTGCCGGAGAGTGCGATCAGCTCCGGGTCGAAGTGCTTCATCTCCGTATCCTTGTAAAGCCGCGGCGAATGGAGAATCTGTTCCGTCACGTCCTCGCCATCCACCCGGAAGGTGTCGAACCAGGAAAGGTGGTTTAAGCCCCAGCAGCGCATCGTAAAGCGCTCACGTTCCACCCCCAGCAGAGCCGCCAGTTGTTTATGGAAGCCGCTGGGCGCATCGCATACGCCGTATACCATATCATAACCCTGCGTGCGCAACGCCTGCGTAACAAGCCCGCTCGGATTGGTAAAATTAAAGATCAGCACATCCTTTTTCGCAAGCCGTTTCGCCAGCTCGCAGTAGCCCGTAAGGATTGGGATGCTGCGCAGCGCCATCGCAAAGCCGCCCGCGCCCGTCGTCTCCTGGCCGAGCACGCCGTGATTCAGCGCCGTGCGCTCATCAAAAACGCGGCCCTCGTCCGCGTCGCCCCGGATCGTTGTGATGATATAGTCCGCGTCCCGGATCGCTTCCTCCGGATCCGCCGTCAGGGAAAAACGCAGCGCCGGGTTGCACCGCTCGCCGACCAGTTTTGCGATCTTCCCATACTTCTTTAATTTCTCCGCAT
>DAWDUP010000081.1:0-1013 GCA_052346825.1 Candidatus Fimivicinus sp.
TACGGCCTACGACAGACCGCGTCAAGGAAGCCCTGTTCAGCATCATTCAATTTGAGATCGAAGGCAGGCGCGTGCTCGATCTCTTTGCGGGCTCCGGCCAGTTGGGAATCGAGGCGCTCAGCCGCGGCGCGGCAAGCGCCGTGTTTGTCGATGCCGCGCGTGCTTCCATCGAAGTGGTACGGGAAAATTTGAATACGGTCAAGCTCGCTCAGAGCGCACAGATAATACAGATGGATAGCCTCGCCTTTCTCGCGGGCCACTGCGGGCCGTTTGATATTGCCCTTCTCGACCCGCCGTACGGCGTGGGCCTGTTGCGCAAGGCGCTGCCCATGACGGCGCGCCGCATGGCGCCGGGCGGCGTGATCATCTGCGAATCCACGGTGAAGGAAGACCTGCCGGAGCAGGTGGAGGGTTTTCGGCTTGTGCGCCGGTATCCATATGGGAAGATTTCCCTCACGGTATACCGGAGAGAGGGGGAGACGCAATGAGGATTGCAGTATGTCCCGGCAGCTTTGACCCTGTCACCCTGGGGCATCTGGATATTATTCGCCGTTCCTCCAAGCTGTTTGACAAGGTGATCGTCGTTGTTATGGTCAATTACCATAAGAAAGACAGCAGCTTCACAGCAGAGGAGCGCGTGGAGTTTTTGCACCGCTGTACAAGCGACATTGAGAATATTGAAATTGATACCTATAATGGGCTGCTCGCGAATTATACGCGGGAAAAAGGCGCCGTGGCGATTGTCAAGGGATTGCGCGCTGTGTCCGATTTCGAGTATGAATTTCAGCAGGCCCTGACGAATAAACGGCTGAACCCGGAGGTGGAAACGATTTTCATCACCACCAGTGCGGACAACATGTTTCTGAGCTCCAGCGTTGTCAAGCAGGTCTGCGCCTTTGGCGGCGATATTTCCACCTTTGTATCCCCGGAGATCCGGGAGGATATTATCAAACGGTTAAAACGGGAATAAGTCCTGTTTATGATTGGAAGGGAAGGGTGTGCAAGTTATGAGT
>DAWDUP010000081.1:1023-9994 GCA_052346825.1 Candidatus Fimivicinus sp.
TGCCGATTTGTTTGACCAGATGGATGAGGTGATCGAGAACGCAACCGCTTCGATGCTTTCGAGCAAGCGTTATATCGATATCCCCACGATGCAGGAGCTGATTTCGCAGGCGCGGGATAATCTGCCCATGGAGATCGAGCAGGCCACGCAGATCGTGCGGGATCGCAGCGCGATCCTCAAGGATGCCAAGCAGGAAGCGCATGAGACACAGGAGGCCGCTGTGCGCAACGCGGATAATCTGCGCGAGAGCGCCCGCCGTGAGGCGGAAGCGCTCACCAGCAAGGCCCGCCTGGAGGCGGACACGATGATGGAAAAGGCGCGCCGTGATTCCAAGGCCATGATGCAAAAGGCGCAGGATACGTCGGACGATATGATCGCCAAGGCGGAGGAGCAGGCGGCATTTCTCGTTTCAGAGGATCAGATCACCAAAACGGCCACTGCCAACGCCAATGAGCTGCTGACCAATGCGCGCCAGCAGTCCAGAGAGCTTGTAGAAAACGCGCAGGCCAAGGCCAAGGAGACCATAGAGACCGCGCAGGCCCGGGCAAACGCTATGCTGGGGGACGCACAGACAAAGTCCAAGGATATGGTGGAAACTGCGCAGGCCAAGGCGAATCTCCTGACCAAAACGGCCAATGAGCAGGCTGAGGAAACCATTTCTCAGGCGCAGAAGTGGTCGCACGACATGCGCACAGGCGCGAGCGAGTTTGTCGAGCGCATTATGCGCACGTCGGACGAGCTGCTCACACAGAGCGTCAATGAGATCCGCAGGGCGCGGCAGAGCCTGCGCGCTTCGGGCAAGGCGGAGGAAGCACAGCAGCCGGAGCCGAAGAAGGACGCCAAAAAATAATCGACCATTTTTAACATATCATAAATTGGGCCACAGCCGGACAAACAGTGAAACGGTCTGCGGCCCGTTTTTTATTTACACAAAGTTTTGTGCTTTTCGGTCAGAAGGGCAGGACGAAATTCGGCTTCACAGAAAAAACTTGCTCCTTGCATGGAAAGGATGTCATATGAATGAAGATTTTGGTCTATTTGACTGGCGGCACAATCGGCAGCCGCGTTGACGGCGCGACCGTGCATGCGGATCCCGCCTCGGCCAGCAGGCTTTTGACGTTGTACCAGGAGCGCTACGGAACAGATACGCAGTTTGTCGTGCGACAGCCATGCAATCTGCTCAGTGAAAATGCGACACCGGGCCTTTGGGCGCTTTTGGAGCATTCGATACGGCAGGAACGCCTGTCCGCCTATGACGGCGTGATCGTAACGCACGGCTCGGATACGCTGCCCTATACCTGTGCCGCACTCGCTTTCCTGCTGCGGGATGTGCCGGTTCCATTGGTGCTAGTCGCAAGCAATTATTCCCTGGGAAACAGCCGGAGCAACGGCCTTGCCAATTTCCGCAGTGCGGTTGAGCTGATCGCGTCCCGGTCGGTCCGGGGCGTCTTTGCCGTTTTTCAGGATGAAAAAGGGCTCAACCGCATCTATCTGGCTTCCCGCCTCCAGGAGGCAGATACGGCCCGCGATCAGTTCTCAAGCTATGGGGGAGTAGATTTTGGGGAGATACGCGATGGACGGTTTTATTGGAATGCGCACCCGCTCAATCCCACACTGAAAGAGGTGAACCAGCTTCCCGCGCGCCTGCTGCATGCAGACTGGGCTTTTCAGAAGCCTGTGCTGGCCCTGCGGCCCTATCCGGGGCTCGATTATCGCTTTTTACGCCTTGATCCGCTGCCGCGCGCCATGCTGCACTATCTCTATCATGCGGCGACGGCCTGCACGCAGGGGGAGGGATACGCGCTGCCGGATTTCCTGCGGGAATGCAGAAGCCGGGGGACGGATTGCTATCTAGCGCCCTTCAAGGCCGAAGGGGAGGCGCTGTATGAAACCAGCCGCGCTCTGCTGGATACGGGCGCTTTCCCGCTTTTTCGCATCTCCTTTGAGGCGGCTTATGTCAAATTGACGATCGCCTATAATCAGCAGGAGATGGACCCACGGAGCCTGATGGAGCAATGTTTTGCCTTTGAAATTCTGGCCGGCGGACGGGAATGAAAGCCCGTATTGTAAATATATATCATGCATAAAATTTAAGCTTCGGCTTTGTTTGGTTATACAAAATGATCATTCTGCACAATTTTTTGGCCAATAAAGTGCAACAATCTGCCTGTTTTTACGTTATATACAGTGAGGGAGTTTCTCTGAAAATCAAAAACAGGAGTGCAGAAAAATGAAAAAGACGATGCGGTTTCTCTCGATGGCGCTGGCGATCCTGCTGATCATTCAGCTTTTCCCGGCGACAAGCCTTGCGGCAAAGGCGGACGAGCTTCGCGCACTGGCGCAGGCAGACGCGGCGCAGGCGGCGTTCGCACCGGTCGCGTATGAAGAAGTGGAAAAGCGCGACGCCAACACAAAGGTTTTTAAACGCAAAGATGGTTCCTATACGGCCATTCTTTCTCCGCAGCCGATTCATTATGAGGAAAACGGCGCGTGGAAAGAGATCGACAATACGCTGGAGCGCAAAACGGTAGATGGCAGGCAGGTTTTGCAGAACCGGCAGAATGCTTTCCGCGTATCCCTGCCGGAGGCCATTACCGGAAAGGAGCCGGTCTCCGTCACAAAAGCCGGTTACACGCTGTCCTTTACCATGCAGGAGGTGTCCGGCGGCGCGCCCGCGTCTGTAAAGCGGCAGAGCCGTGCGGAGAAAAAAGCTGCACAGGAAGCGCCGGAAGCTGTGCAGGAGGCAAAGCTTGAGCGGCAGAGCGCGTCGCTCGTTTATGAGGATGTGCAGCCGGATACCGACGTGGAATATACCGTCCTTCCGCAGTCTGTTAAGGAGAATATCATCCTGCAGAAGGCGCCCGACGGTGATGTTTTATACCGTTTTCAGATCAAGGCGGAGGGCCTTACCGCCGTGCAGAAGGAGGACAACAGCATCTCGTTTGAGGACAAGGCGGGCGAAGCGATTTTCCT
This sequence comes from Candidatus Fimivicinus sp., assembly GCA_052346825.1. Taxonomy (GTDB): domain Bacteria; phylum Bacillota; class Clostridia; order Oscillospirales; family Acutalibacteraceae; genus Fimivicinus. Next base: position 3,997 of record DAWDUP010000081.1, read on the forward strand.
GCTGCCAGCGCCTTTCCTTTACGATGCCAGTCATGCGGTTTCCACAGATGTTGCCGTATCCCTCGGCGGCAAAAACGGCACCTATACGCTGACCTATACGCCCTCAAAGGATTGGCTTGCAGCGGATGAACGCGTTTATCCCGTCATACTCGATCCAATCGTGGAGACGAATATAGCCTCCGGCATTGAGGATAGCTACGCAGTTTCCTCCGGGCTCGGCGCGGTGATTCCGCATCATCTGTTGACCACCGCGCTAGTCGAAAAGGACGCGGCGAATACTTATATCAAATTTTTGAATTCCAACATCTGGAGCTCCAAAACCAGTATCTTGGGCGCGACGCTGACGATGTACGGCACAAATCAATCCTCCGGCGATACCGTGATTACTGCGCATCAGGTGACGGAATCCTGGATGGATAAACATCTGATCCATACCACAGAGCCTGCGGCGGAGGAGGCGGTGCTCGATTACGCAACTGTTTCCTCTTCTCAGCCCACGGCGCTCACCTGGGATATCACCAAAGCGGTGGCTGAGTGGAAGGCCAATAGCAGCTTCAATTTTGGCATTAAGCTGCAGGTGAGCAACCAGAGTGCGAGCGGCAAGGCGGAGCTATATACATCAGAGTATACCAATGCCCAGTACCGCCCGGTTTTTCAGATCGAATACCGCGAGACCTCCGGCAAGCCTGCACAGTACGATTATCATACGCAGTCCGTAGGGCGCGCGGGCGAGGTTTCGGTCAACGACTATACGCGCGGCATCTATATCGCGCGTGACGAAATCGGCATCGATGGCAATATCATGCCGGTTTCAATCCGCCGGTATTTCAGCGACGCAAACGTAAATGCCCTGGAGCTGATGGTTGGCAGCACCTTCAGCCCTTACGGCAACCGCTGGCTGACCAATTATAACCGTCTGATCTCCTACAATGGGAATGATGCCGACGGAATTGAGCGCTACCGCTATCTGGATGAAGATGGCACGGTGCGGTATTATATCGCGTCAGGAGAACCCGCCGAAAACGGCCGGGTGAAATGGATTGAGGAATGCCCGATGGGCGTGGGCGATACAGGCAGCGCGCTGTGGCTACCGGAAAGCCTGACGGACAAGGCGGACTATACAAAACTGGAGCTGGAAAATGCACAGGGGCAGAAACTGACCTTTGACGCGCGCGGGCGGCTCGTGAACATTACGGACGATACCCCGAACGCGAATCATATCACGGTTGTCTACGACGGCGCTTCCTTGATCAAAATTAACAAGATCGTTGACGGCGTAGGCCGTGAATACCGGTTTGTCTACGATACGCAGCAGGCCTCGCAAGGGCTGCTCACCGCCATCGAATGCTACGCGGCGGATGGTACGGCAATTACTGTAACAGACGAAACCGGCGCGGAGATCCCGCTGAAGATGACCTATACCTATTCCAAGAACCTGCTCATTTACCGCCTGGCGAGCGCCGTGTATCCGGACGGGGAGACGGCGACCTACGAATATAACGCCCTCATGCTGCCGTCGGCAGTGAACAATATCGACGGCTACCGCATGGAATATGAATACGATGGCGCGGGCCGCGTCAGCAAGATGACGGAGAAGGCGAAGGATCCGGAAACGGGCGGTTATGTCACGGGCAATGTCGTCACGGTCACGTCGCAGGGGATTTACCAGACGACGTTTGCGGATAACTGGGGCAATACGGAAGTCAAGCATTTTGACCGGTATGGTAGAAGAGAAAGTCTTCAAAATACAAGCGATAGCTATATTGGAATTGACTATGAGGAATATACGGACGATACTGGAAGCTATTCTATCCCGGTTCAGCCTTACGTGGCAAGTAAACAATTAGCCTTGCCCCACAATTTGCTAACAAATGGGACGATGGAGAGCCAAGTGGATGGAAAGCCGTCTGCTTGGAACGGTAGCGGACTTTCTGAGGCTGATATAGTAGTTACGGAAAATTTGAAAGGGCAGGACAGATTTGCATTTCGTTTTACAAACAATGCGGATAGGGAAAAGTCAATCACACAGACGGCGCCGGTCAATGCGAAGCCAGGAGACCAGTTCGTTTTATGCGCATGGATAAAGACGGATGCTGCTGTTTCGAGCAGCATAAACAGCAATGCCAAGCTCATGCTGCAGGCCATGACTGCTGAAAACATTGGAAGCGGCAGCACTTCTACAACGAAGATCATGACGCTTCCCCTTGACTGTTATGCAGATGGATGGCGTTTTGAAGCTGCGCTGGTGAATATAGAAGGATATTGCGATGAGATTGCTGTTTCGGTTCGATGCACAGACCAGCCGAATGCCATTTGCTTTACAAACATCGGGCTTTACCCGTTTGATGACACTTATTTTGGCAGTGGTAAAGTTTTGCGTGATTTGTTTACAGAAGGACTCAATGCAGGCAATGATGATCCAAAGGAAATCTGTCCATGCGGTTTGTGTGAAGTACCGGATTGTCCCTGCCGGTGCACGGATGAAGCATCCTGTACTTGCGCGCAATGCAAAAGGGGAACCCAAACCATAACGGATGACAATGGAAATATCATTGAGGTTCGTAGGACAGACGGAGTAAAGAGTATCGTAACCAGCCAGTCTTTTACAGAAGATGGGGATAGCCTTGCTGCAGCCTTGGATGCCGATAACCGTTTGGTACAATACTCCTATCATTCCAACGGAACATTGTCGCAGGAAGTGGACGGGCGTAATCAACCGCTTGAATATTCTTACAATGCTATGCGGGAATTAAACCGTGCGAAAAAATCGGTTTCCGGCCTTTCCAATGATTCTTCCCTCCAGAATACCTATGGATACACTGGAGATCGCTTGACATCAATTGAGCGAAATGGAACAACTTATCGTATAGAATATGATCTATGGGGCAATCAAAAGGAAATTCGGGTTGGTGAGCAAGTGCTGCTTTCCAATTTCTATGGCACAAATGGAAACCGAGATCGCATCAGCGCTGTTTCATTCGGAAATGGGCAGATGGTTACTTATCGCTATACCGATAGGAATTGTTTAACAGGAATTAGCTATGATGGGGGCGATAGCTGGTGTTATACTTACGAGTATTCGACCAGTGGTGAGCTGTTACGGGCTGTTGATCATTTGTCCGGCACAACAATTGTAAACAACGGAGCTGATTTCACCTTAAAACGATCTAGCGACGGTACCGTTTTATGTCAGTTTAAATATAATGAAAATGGGGAAGTTGTGGAAACGATCAACGGCGCTTCCTATACATATCGCCAGCTGCCGGAGCAGTCGGATTCCCTGACAGGAATCGTAACCAAACAGTCTTCGATTGCAAGCACAGGGCTTTTCCTGTCTCTTGCGGACAAAACAGATGCGTTGGAGAGAGCACAGCAGCACAGTATACGGGTCAATAACGCAGATGGTACCCAGAGAAGCAGCCTGACCTACGATTTCTGTTATGCCGATTATACCGGTCAAAAAACGGGGAGATCTATTTCAGAATATACGGTTCATGTGGGCGGTCAGTCTCCTGTTGCCTATCGATATGACTATGATGCAAACGGAAATATTACAAAATTTGATACGGATAGCAAAAATTTCGCCCATCATTATGTCTATGACGAAGCGAATCAGCTAATCCGAGAGGGTGATGCGTCCAAAAACAGAGTGATGACCTATCAGTATGATCGGGGTGGTAATCTCGTCTCAAAGCAGGAATATAGTGGGTATACGGAGGGGCAGCTTGGAACTCCGTCAAAGACCATATCCTGTTTATACAATAATACAAACTGGAAAGATCAACTGACATCATATGACGGAAAGACAATCACTTACGATGCCATGGGGAACCCACTCACTTATGACGGAAAAACGTTTACTTGGACTGCTGGCCGTCAACTGGAAACGCTGACTGATCCCTCACAGGGCATAAAGGTATTTTATACCTATAACGCTGATGGGCTCCGTACACAGCAAAAAATATGCCCAATCCATACAGACGGGACAGTTGCGGAAGAAAATGCAATTGTTTACGATGAGATCTGGAAGGATAGTAAGCTGGTGGGAAGAACGATCACAAGGCCGGATGGTTCAGTAGACCGTATGACATTTTTCTATGACAGTAACGGAGAGCCGGACGGGTTTTCCCTGAACGGTGCGTTTTATTACTACTGGAAAACACTTCAGGGAGATATCCTGTATCTTTTGGATGCCGACGGAAACAAGGTGCTGGGCTATCAATATGATGCCTGGGGCAACCTTGATACGGAGCGTATTGCAGAAAATGCGGATCTTTTATACGAATGCAACCCGTTCACCTACCGCGGCTATCAATATGATACGGTTTCCGGGCTTTATTATCTTCAGTCGAGATATTATAACCCGGAGTGGGGAAGGTTCCTCAATGCAGATATCTGCCTGGATACTGAGAGCGGTGTGTTGGGAACGAACCTGTTCGCGTATTGTGATAACAATCCGGTGAATTATGTGGATTCGACTGGGATGTTTAAAGGAAAATATCACTATAATACAACTTATCAGATTGCAGAGCCCTATCATAAAGGATATGCAGAGATATTAGCCACATATTGTAAAAAGGTGGATAGTGAATACTCACCGCTTAATATTTTTAGTTCATATTACCAGAGCTTTCATTTCAACATAAATGATAAGAATCCAAATGCCCCCGATTCTAGAACGCAAAGATTTGAAGAAATGCACAATAAGGCGATGAATTGTGCATATGCTGCCAAATCGAGTAATGAAATTCGCACAAGGACGGCTAGGTTGCAGCAGGCTTTTCAATACTTTGGACGTTCTATCCATCCGCTTCAGGATTCTATAGCGCACAGTGGGCCAGGAGGAAATCAAAAATTTCTTTGGTTTTATAAGCATAAAGGTGGAATAGATGAGGAAACACGTCTGTATGATAATTCAGGTATGACAATTGGTCAAGCAGGGGAATTAATTACAAAAATGCATATTTCACTTATTTTTTGGGATCTAGATCGGCAAAATATTTTAAAGACATGATAAGGAGCTGATTCCATGACAAAACGAACAATTCGGTGGCTAATTTTCGGCATTTTGATGATGCTGTTGCTGCTAATTTCTATACTGTATTTTGTTTTTATCCGTGATTGGAACCGGTCCGTGCCTTTTCCTGCGGAGGAGGTCAAAAAGATCACATATTTCCAGGGCCGGTCCGCTGAGGATGCGTCGGCTGTATTAAACGATATCTATCATGCCTGCGGTGCAGAAGAGAAATCACTGGAGCGCGGCAGCGTTTCCTTCACTCGCAGTGCTGAGCTTACTGTGACTGGGAAAGAAGTGTTATCTCTGAAGTATACCTTTTGGTTTTCTCCGGATGATCCGTTGTTTCAGGATCGACCGTTTCAGCAGATGCGCTCAAGCAGAGTGAACGTGTATATTTATCCTGAGGGGGCATCACTTGAGACTTGGCCTTCCGACAATCTTGCATTTGCCTCGAACAAGGAGGAGGTTGATCGGCGGATGGACGAGAACTACGGCCGTCTGCGTCCGCTTTACCGGTTCTTTGAGCAAAAAGGCAAAGCGGAAAACGTTTCCTACTTTGTAACCCCGTACGACCGGTCGAAAAACGAATTTTATGACACGGACGGGAATGACGGTTCGGCATATGCCTTTCTGACCTTTGGCGAATACCAGATGAACCTAGATGAGTGGACGCAAGATAGTAAACGCTACGCCTGCATGCCGATTGTTTTGCAGGATTTGGCAAATTTATTCCAAAACAGTGAATCGTAAACTGACCATTGCATGTCCGAGAGTATTAGAAAATTAGTGCTCTCTGATATCAAATTCGATGGTGAGGAAAGCTCCATGAAAAAGAAAATCGTCCTTATTATATGTGTCCTGCTCGTTTTAGCTGCCGGAGCCGGCATTGGATACAAATTCACAAGAATGACGGTCAAAATGAATCTGGATTCGGATACCGTCGTCTATCAAAATCGGGCGTACCGTTTATCTGAAACGGCC
>DAWDUP010000082.1:0-9831 GCA_052346825.1 Candidatus Fimivicinus sp.
GGCGACTTTATCACGATGCACAACAATAACCCGGATCTTGCGTTTGTCTATCCGCAGGAGGGGGTCAATATCTTTGTCGACTCCATCTGCATCCCCAAAAACGCGAAAAATAAGGCCGCAGCAGAAGCTTATATCAACTTCCTGCTCGACCCGGACATCGCGGTGGAAAACGCCAATTACCTCGGTTATGCCACCCCGAATACTGCGGTGCTCACCCGTGAGGATTATGAGCTCAAGGGTAACGCATACCTTTATCCGGAAGATCAGCAGATGCCAAAGACCGAATATTTCTATAATTTGCCTCAGAAAACGCTAACCCTGATGACCGACCTTTGGAGTGAGCTGAAGGCCAGTCAGAATATCGAAGTAGGCGAAGAGCAGAAAACAGATTATACTTGGCTCTATGTTGGCGTTGGCGCCGTTGTGGTCATTGCGGTTGCAGTGATCGCATACAAGGTGGTAAAGAAAAAGAAACGCGACTTTGCGGATGCAGAAGACTGATCCAAAAATCGCAGGAACAAGGAGAGGAATTTTAAGAATGGCAGCACAGCTTCGCAAACCGCAGGCAGGAGATATCACCGCTGTGATGAAAACGTCCATGGGGGAGATCAAAATCCTCCTCTTTCCGGACGCCGCGCCCAAGGCGGTTGAAAATTTTACAACGCATGCGAAAAACGGCTATTACAACGGCCTTATTTTCCACCGCGTCATCCCGGATTTCATGATCCAGGGCGGCGATCCGACGGGCACCGGCATGGGCGGCGAGAGCATCTGGGGCAAACCTTTTGAGGATGAATTCAGCCCGGATTACCACAATCTGCGCGGCGCGCTTTCCATGGCAAACGCGGGCCCCGGCACCAACGGCAGCCAGTTCTTCATTGTGCAGGCCTCCTCTGTTAGCGACGACCTGTTCGCTCAGATGGAGACGCTCGGCGAGAGCGCCTTTCCGGCATGGGCGGTTTCGGCCTACCGCACAAAGGGCGGCACGCCGTGGCTCGATTTCCGCCACACGGTGTTCGGCCAGGTCTATGAGGGCATGGAAGTCGTCGATGCGATTGCGGGCGTCCCTTGCGGCAGGAATGATAAGCCAGCCCAGGATGTTGTGATTGAATCGGTCACGATTGCACAGTTATAAGCAAAAAAGACCGCCGGGAACGCTTTTCCCGGCGGTCAGCTTATCGATAAAGTCTGCGAGAAGAGTGCACAAAAAAGCATGGTTTCTGATCGCTTTCGTAACCGGTACCGCTGGGCGCTGTCGCGGGGCCGAGGCCGCGCCCGCTGAATCTTTCTGCTGCCGACGTCGGCCCCTTTTGCTTCCTTTTCCGACCGAACGAAAAAGGAAAGGCCCGCATTTTGTGCCTTTACAGATGCAAAACCATGTTTTTCCCGTCCCTGTCTGCCTACTGATCCGTTTTGCAGTTGCTCATTATTTAGAATGACTAATCTGTGGGCTTTCCCCAATTCTCGCTGGAAACATATTGATTTTTCGGTCACTACATGATAAACTAATTTCGAATCATCCCAAAGAGAGAGAGTTGGAGGCGATTTCAATGTCCGAAAAGAAGACTGTGTTTTTGACGGGTGCTTCGGGAAATATGGGCTTTGCCGGTTTTCAGGAGCTATATCAGAGAAAGGATCATTTCAATCTGGTCTTGCTCAATCGCGGCAGCGACAAAAACAGGGAAAAATTTAAGTTTTATGCAAACGACCCGAGTGTGAAGCTCGTGTGGGGCGATCTCACCAACTATGAGGATGTGCTCAAGTGCGTAACCGGCGCAGATTATATCCTCCATGTGGGTGGAATGGTTTCCCCAGCGGCAGACTATTTTCCAAAGCGCACGATGAAAACCAACATTGGCGCGATCGAAAATATTATCCGCGCAATCAAGGCGCAGCCTGACCCTGATGCGATAAAACTGGTTTATATTGGTACGGTTGCCCAAACGGGCGACCGCAATCCGCCGATCCATTGGGGCCGTACAGGCGATCCGATTAAAATCAGCGTCTACGACCACTATGCAATCAGCAAAACGATTGCCGAGGCCAGGGTGGCGGAATCCGGCCTGAAACACTGGGTTTCCCTGCGCCAGACCGGTATCCTCTATCCCGGTATCCTGAAGAATTTTGATCCGATCATGTACCACGTACCCATCAACGGCGTACTCGAATGGGCAACGATCGAGGACTCCGGCCTGCTGCTTGCAAACGTCTGCGAAGATGACGTGCCGGAGAGCTTCTGGAGGCGCTTTTACAATATCGGTAGCGGAGCGGAGTACCGCATCACGAATTATGAGTTTGAGGTTTATCTCCTGCGGGCAATCGGCTTGGATTCTCCAAAAAAGATTTTTGAGCCGAATTGGTTTACCCTGCGCAATTTCCATGGACATTGGTTCACGGATTCCGATGTGCTCGACGACTACCTGCATTTTCGCCACAATGTTCCGATCAAAGATTACTTTGCGCAGCTTTCCCAGCATGTGCCTGGCTATTATAAGCTGGCAAAGATCATTCCGAACGGTCTGATTAAAAAGGCCGGGATGATTAAGATGGCGTACAAGGAGAAATACGGCACCCAAACTTGGATCAAGAATAATATTACTCCGCGCGTCACGGCTTATTACGGTAGCCATCAAAACTGGAAGAAGATCGGCACGTGGAAGGACTTCAAGGTGGAGACACCGAGCCAGGAGATGTCCTACCTGGATCACGGGTATGATGAAACGAAGCCGGAGGCGAGCCTCGATTTGGAGGATATGATCCGGGCGGCGGCGTTCCGCGGCGGCGAATGCCTGTCGAATACGGTCGCAAAGGGCGATCTTTTCACGCCGTTGAAATGGCGCTGTGCGTTCGGGCATGAATTTGAAATGTCACCTAATTTAGTTCTGAAGGGTGGACACTGGTGCCCAGACTGCCTGCCATCGCCCTGGAACTATGACGCAATTGCCAGAGTCAATCCATTTTTTGCACAGGTCTGGTATCCGCTGCACGATAAGAACGAGAACAATTACTATGATGACAGCATTTTCGACGGGATGGAAGAATAGCATCCCAAAATGCTTTGCAAATGAGGGAAAAGAATCAACGAAACGGCCTGCATCTCAAATGAGACGCAGGCCGTTTCGTTTTGTATGGTTCCATTTTGCTAGGGCTTTAAAATCCTCTCGAACCGCCGCCTCCGCCGAAGCTTCCACCACCGCCGGAGAAACCGCCGCCCCCGCCAAAGCCGCCGGAGAAACCGCCGCCAAAGGTGCCGTTTCCGCCGCCTCCACGGGGCCCGTGCGGCCCTCCAAAAAACCAGAAGAATGGGAGTCCCCGGCCACGGAAAACGAGCCGCAGGATCACCAACAAAAAGATGATTGCAATCGGTGAGATCATGGTAAGGGCCGTGGAAATATCCTGCCCATCGCTGGTATCCTTGCTGCCGGAAATGTTGTAACCGGCGAGCTCTGAGGCATCGATATCATACTCTGCATAAACCTGCGCTGCAACCGCCTTATAGCCCTCCAGCATGCCGGTAGAATAGTCGTTTTGCCGCAGGGAGGGCGTCATATAATCATCCATGATCCGGCCTATTTTGCCGTCCGGCAGAGCGCCCTCTAACCCAAGCCCCACTTCAATACGCAGCTTACGTTCCTCCACAGCGATCAGGATGAGTACGCCGTTGTCTTCTTTCTCTTGGCCGATCCCCCAATCATTGGCAAGGTCGATTGCGTAGTCCTCCACGCTCTGCCCGTCGAGGGTGGGGACCGTAACGGCGACTGCCTGAGCACCAGTCTGTTGCTGCAATGTTCTGCCCAGTTTCACGATCTGTTGCTCTGTTTCAGCCGAGAGCACATCCGCAAAATCATTGACAAAAAATTGTGCGGTGGGCTGGTAGGCAACCTCCGCCGCAGCCGACAGGCAGAGGATCCCTGTCAAAACGATCGCAGCGGCGCAGGACAGGACTCGTTTGAAAATCCGCTGAAAGTTGTTCACCCTGTACCTCCTCATGGGGGGAATCCCATTCCTCAGTCAAAATTGACGGACGGGACCTCCTGCGCGTTTTCATTCGCCTGGAAATATTCAAAGGCATCGAAATTAAAAATTCCGGCAATCAGAGAGGTCGGGAAACGCTGAATTTTCGTATTATACGTTTTGACTGCGTCATTATATGCGCGCCGCGCTTGGGTGATGCGGTTTTCCGTCCCCGCCAGCTCATCCTGGAGCTGGATGAAATTTGTATTGGCTTTCAGGTCCGGATAGTTTTCTGCGATCGCCAGTAGACGGTTCAGAGCGGAGGTCATCCGGTCGTTTGCCGCCAGCTGTGCGCCGGTGTCCTTCGCGCCGACGAGGGCCGCACGTGCATCGCTTACTTCCTTCATGATGGATTCCTCATGGGCGGCATAGCCTTTGACGGTATTGACCAGATTGGGAATTAGATCTGCGCGCCGCTGCAGGGTGGTCTGGATGTCTGAATCCTTCTGCGCGACCCCCTGCCGCAGGGTGACGAGGCCGTTATAGCTGCTAACCGTGTAGCCGACGAGTAACACAACGAGCACCGCGACGACGATGAGGATGATATGCCAGGGTTTCAGCCTTCTGTTCATAGATGTTTCTTCCTTTCACAGCATGCTTTTAAAATTGATACGTTATTGGCGATCAGCAGCTGTTTCAATCATGAATTTCCGCAGGGTGCGGATCAGCTTTATTATAATATAAGTATCCCCTGAATACAAGGAAAATAGCAACCGCCTGCCGTTTCACGCCTTGACAAGGTTTTCCGGGATGGGTATGATGAAAGGAACAAGAAAGGGGAGACGTGACCAATGCCGCTGAGAAAGCTTTTGAGTCTGGGGAAAAAATGGGTGCTGGAGCGCTGCAATCTGATGCTGCGCGCGGTATTTTCCCGCCTGCCCATCCGGAACCACGTCTTCTTTTATACCATTCGCGCAGACGGAAAGCTGCTGGAAAACAGCAAATGCGTCTACGATGCGCTGGAGGGTGTGGAAAAGGTGGTGGTTGCTCGGATGCTGCCCCATCCGGTGCTGCTCAAGCCGAAAATTTATTATCATCTTTTAACCAGCCGCGTGATCGTTACGGACGATTATCTGCGCTATCTCCGCCATACACAGCTGCGTGAAGGGCAGAAGGTCGTGCAGATCTGGCATGCCTGCGGCGCCTTCAAACGCTTTGGGCTCGACGCGCCTTCGCTTTTGTCTGCGCAGGAGGAGAAGCGCACGCACAGCCAGTACGCTGCTGTCTGTGTCAGCTCAGAGCAGGTGCGGCCCTACTATGCGCAGGCCTTTGGAATCGGCATGGACAAGGTCCAGGCGCTCGGCACGCCCCGCACGGATGCGTTGCTCAATGAAAAGACGTGTCATGCGATGCGGGAAGATCTGCTCCGGCGGCATCCGGAAATGCGGGGAAAGCAGATTTATCTCTATACGCCCACCTTCCGGGAAAAGGACGGAAAGCCCTGCTATTACGATCCCCAAATCGAATGGGACGCGCTGGATAACGCGCTAACGGATGGCGAGCTGTTTGTGATCCGCCGCCATCCGATCATGAAGGACTCCTATCTTGGAGATCAGTCCTTCCGGCATATTGTGGATTGCACGGACGATCCAACCTCACAGCTGTTGACAGCGGCCTCTCTGGTGGTAACAGATTATTCTTCTGTAATTTTTGATGCCATTTTATGCGGTGCGCCGCTTGTGTTTTATTGCCCGGATTTTGATGCCTATGAACGCAATTTTTATCTCGACTATCCACAGGACCTGCCCGGCCCAACAGTTTTTCAGGCGCAGGAGTTGCCGGAGGTGATGCGCAGCGTATGCCAGAATCCGCCGCTTGAGAAGCTCTCCGCGTTTCGCAGCGCACAGCTCGGGGCGTGCGACGGACATGCGGCGCAGCGCGTTGCACAGCTAGTACGCAGCTATTTGGATTAGAAGAAGCTACACTTTTTATAAGGCTGTTGCAAAACACATTGATATGCGTTTGCAACAGCCTTTCCTCTTAAGTAACCGTCCCCGGAGGGGGCGGTATTTGTTTGTCTGGCGCCTTTAGCAGCATTTGTCGCAGCCGCTGTAACGGCTCATGGTTCTGCTGCATGAGCAGCAGACCCCATAGTAATCCTGCCAGGCGGCGGAGATGGCTCTGTCGTTAAAAGGCCGTGTTCTGTCGCATGTGCAGCCGCCTGTGCGGGAAGAGCCTTGTCGTCCAGAGTTATTTCGATTACACATATTTCTCTCTCCCGTTGTTTGATCGCATCCTGATGTAGGTGCGTCTGCGGGGATATTCCCCAGTCCAGATTATGCGGGAGGGGAGGACATGGTGCGCGTTATCTTCCTGTGTCCGGGTGGGAATGCCCATGCTGATTTTTCTGCTTCTTGTTTTGTAGGCCGTGCTGTGCCGCCTGTTCGTCCCCTGCGAGGGGAATGTCGTAGATGGCGCTGTAGGAATCGATTTCCGACTCTGAAACAGGGGCGGCAGGGATCAGCCCTGTGCAATCCGTCATGGAGGAGACGCTCATCGAATCATCGAACAGCTCTTCGCTGTCCTGTGCGTCATAAGGCAGCGGGCGCTTTTTGATATCGTCCATATGGAACCCTCTTTTCTGATAGATAAGATTTCAGTTTTGAAAATCGGAATAGCCTTTTGAGCCGTCCTCTTTCCTGCTTAGTGTTTCGTGAAACGCGGGCGCTATGCGCTGAATTGCTTGATTTTGCGGCGGACTGTGTTATAATAAAGACAATTTGTCTGAAAAAGCAATTGTCAAAAATCGCCTGGAGGATGTATGCATATGGGGAAAACGGTTGATCTGGTCGTGCCATGCTTTAATGAAAGTGAAGTGCTCGACCTTTTTTACAGCGAGGTAAGCGAAGTCCTGAACCGGTGTGAGGGATATACCTTCCATTATATTTTTGTCAATGATGGCAGTAAGGATCAAACGCTCGATATTCTTCGCCGTTTCGCAGCGAAGGATGAGCGGGTGCGCTACGTGTCGTTTTCGCGAAATTTTGGCAAAGAATCCGCCATGCTTGCGGGCATGAAGTATTCCACCGGCGAGTACGTGGGAATTCTCGACGCGGATTTGCAGCATTCGCCGGAATTGATCCCAGAGATGCTCACAGCGCTGGAGGAGGGCTATGATATCGCGGCGGCGCGCCGGGTGGACCGCTCTGGCGAGGGTAAGGTCAAAAGCGCCTTTTCCCGCGCTTTTTATAAGGTCATCAATAAAATGTCCGACGTGGATATCGCAGAGGGCGCGCAGGATTTCCGCATCATGAAGCGTCCGGTTGTGGAAGCCATTCTGTCCATGCCGGAATATAACCGCTTTTCCAAGGGAATCTTCAGTTGGGTCGGTTTCCGAACGAAATGGTTTGAGCATGAAAATCGCGAACGCGCGGCCGGGTCGAGCAAGTGGTCTTTTACAAAGCTGTTCCGCTATGCGCTGGATGGGATCATCGGCTTTTCCACCGTTCCCCTGAAGGTATCCCTTTATATCGGCGTGGCGTCGAGCGGAATCGGCGTGGTTTATGCGCTGTATATCCTGATCCGCACATTGGTCCGCGGCTCTGATGTGCCGGGCTATCCCTCTATAATCTGTGCAATTTTCTTCTTTGGCGGCCTGATCCTCTGCTCCCTCGGCATCATCGGGGAGTATCTCGCACGGATCTATCTGGAGGTAAAGAGGCGCCCGATCTTCCTGGTGGCGGAGACGAATATCATTCCGGAGCCCGCTGAGAAAAGCGATCCGTTAGAAGGGTGACCAGATTGAATGAGCATTTGAGGCCCCTGCGCGAAAAGGCGATGCGTCTCCCCCTTACGCCGGGCGTTTATATCATGAAGGATAAAAAGGGGACGATCATCTATATTGGCAAGGCAAAGGCCTTAAAAAATCGCGTCAGTCAGTATTTCGGCTCGCAGGAGCACCATGCGGTCAAGGTGCGCCGGATGGTGGAAAACGTCGCGGATTTTGACTATATCCTGACGGATAGCGAATTTGAGGCGCTGGTACTTGAATGCAGCCTCATTAAGCAGCATCAGCCCAAATATAATATCCTTCTGAAGGACGATAAGGGCTATCATTACATTCGAGTAAGCGGCGGGGAATGGCCCGTTATCAGCGCGGCAAAGCAGAAGCTCGACGATGGCGCGCAGTATCTCGGGCCGTTCACAAGCTCCTTTACCGTGTCGCAGTCCGTGGACGAGGCGCTGCGGATTTTCCGCCTGCCCCAGTGTAACAAGGTGTTTCCGCGCGATATCGGCAAGGGCAGGCCATGTCTGAATTTTTTTATCAAGCAATGCGCCGCGCCCTGCGCAGGCAAAATGACGCAGCGGGAATATCAGGAGACGGTGGGCGAGGCGCTTGCATTTCTGCGCGGAGGCAGCAACCAGGCGCTCAGAGATATTCAGCGCCGGATGGAGGAGGCTGCCGAAAATCTGGAATTTGAAAAGGCGGCTCGCCTACGCGACCGGCTCTCCGCCATCCGACGGATGCAGGATAAGCAGAAGGTCGTGTCGGTCTCTGTAAAAGAGCAGGATGTATTCGCCATTTCCAACAGCGCGCAAAGCGCCTGTTTGATGGTGCTCCGCTTTGCGGAAGGCCGGCTTTATGACAGCGAGTATTTCTTTATCGACAGCGTCGAGGACTTTCCGTCCGCACGGGGTGAGCTGATTCAGGGCTATTACTCGATGCGCGACCATGTGCCGCCACGCGTGACGGTCGACGGCGAGGTGTCGGGCACGGAGCTTTTGTCCAGCTGGCTCAGTGAGAAAGCGGGAAGGCGCGTCCAGATTGCCGTGCCGCAGCGCGGAGAGCAGGCGCAGCTGATGGAGATGTGCCGATCAAATGCGGCGGAAAAGCTTGCGGAGCATCTGGGCCGGGCGGGGAAGCAGACGGCGGCGCTTGATGAGCTTGCCCGTTTGCTGGGGCTGGACGCCCCGCCTGAATATATCGAGGCGTATGATATTTCTCACACCGCAGGCAGCGATAATGTGGCCGGTATGGTCGTTTTCCGCGGCGGCGTGCCCTATAAACAGGCGTACAAGCGCTTTTCGATCAAATCCTTCGACGGGCAGGACGACTATGGCTCTATGCGCGAGGTGCTCACTCGCCGCTTTTCGCATTACGAACAGGAGAAGGGCAGCGGCGAGGGTTTTGGAAGGCTGCCCGATCTGATTCTTCTTGACGGCGGGCAAGGGCAGGTCAATGCCGTGCGGCCGGTGCTCGAGCAGTTCGGGCTGAGGATTCCACTATTCGGCATGGTCAAGGACGACCGCCATCGTACGCGCGCCATCGCGGCAGATGGCGGAGAAATCGCCATCAATTCCAAGCGTCAGGCATTTACGCTTGTCTCCTCTATTCAGGAGGAAGTGCACCGCTTTGCCATCGGCTATCACAAGCAGAAGCACAAAAAGAGCACGTTGGTAAGCTCTCTCACCCAGATCGAAGGGATCGGCGAGACACGCGCCCGGGCGTTACTGCGCTCGTTTCAGACCATCCGGGCAATCCGGGAGGCGGATATTGAACAGCTTCTGAAGGTGAAGGGTATGACAGAGCCGGCTGCGAAAGCGGTTTTTGGCTATTTCCATTCGGAAGAATCGCAACAGGAGGAGTAGTTCCGTTTGTGATCTTTTTTTAAAAATTAGGATTATTTCTCTATGAATGTTGACAAACGTCCGTTTGAAATAGGATAATAGCTTAGATTAGTTTCAGAAAGAATGAATTAACGCTTTTCCAATATAGCTTTTCATGGATGGAAAGAAACACGGGAGTTTTCATTATGAGAGTCATCACTGGGTCCGCAAAAGGCCGTAAACTGAGAACCCTTTCGGGCGAAGATGTAC
>DAWDUP010000083.1:0-2253 GCA_052346825.1 Candidatus Fimivicinus sp.
CGGGGTACTTTATGATGTTCTCGGGGGCGGATTTTTGATCTGCTGTGCACCGGATACGGAAAAGCCCCGGATTGATAGGAAAGGATGGACATTGGTATGAATGACATCAATGCTCTCTATGCGCTCTGGCGTGAAAAGGCTGGGCTTGATCCGGACCTAAAGGATGAGCTCGACTCCATCGAGGGGCAGGAGGACGAGATTTTAGACCGGTTTTATCGCAATCTTGCCTTTGGTACGGCGGGGCTGCGCGGCGTGATCGGCGCCGGTACCAACCGGATGAATCTCTATACCGTCAATCAGGCGACACAGGGCCTCGCAGATTTTCTGAATGCCCGCTATGCAGCGCCGCAGGTTGCGATTGCCTATGATTCGCGGATTAAATCCGATCTTTTTGCGCGTGAAGCGGCCGGCGTGCTTGCTGCCAACGGAATCGTTGTCCATTTCTTCCCGGAGCTTGTTCCCACACCGATGCTCTCCTTTGCCGTGCGCAGGCTGCGCTGCCAGTCCGGCATTATCATCACGGCAAGCCACAATCCCGCAAAATACAATGGCTACAAGTGCTATGATCCGGAAGGTTATCAGATGACGGATGAGGCGGCCGAAGAGACCTATCGGTGTATTGAGAAGGTCGACATGTTTGAAGGCGTCAAACGCATGGACTTTGACGAGGCGCGTAAGGATGGCAGAATCCGCTTCATCGAAGACGGCCTGATCGAAGAATTTTATACGCGCGTACTCTCGCAGCGCGTCAATCCCGAGGCATGTGAAAACGCAGGATTGAAAGTGATATATACCCCGCTCAACGGCACGGGAAACAAGCCTGTGCGGGAGGTGCTGCGCCGCGCTGGGATCGCCGACGTGGAGGTTGTACCGCAGCAGGAGCATCCGGACGGCAATTTCCCCACCTGCCCATTCCCGAATCCGGAGATCCGTCAAGCGTTTGAATGTGCCCTGGAGCTGGCGAAAGAGCATCCGGCGGATTTGCTGCTTGCCACCGACCCAGACTGTGACCGCGTAGGAATCGCAGTGCATGACGGTGAAGCGTATCGGCTGATGTCGGGCAATGAGGTGGGCGCGCTGCTTGCGGATTATTTGCTCTCCCAACGCAAGGCAAAGGGGACGCTGCCAAAGGATCCAATCGTTGTCAAAACCATTGTGACAACACAACTGGTTGCCGCAATTGCGGATCAGTATGGAGCAAAAACAGTGGATTTACTCACGGGGTTCAAATATATCGGCGAGCTCGTTACGAACCTGGAAAAGAAGGGCGAAGCGGATCGCTTCGTCATCGGCATGGAGGAAAGTTACGGCTATCTTTCTGGCACGCATGCCCGTGATAAAGACGCGGTGGTGGCTTCTCTGCTGATCTGTGAAATGGCATCCTTTTATAAGCAGCAGGGGAAAACGCTCCTGCAGGTGATGGACGCGCTCTATGAGTCGCACGGCATGTATCTGAGTAGCCTCCTCAATTTCGGCTTTGAAGGCGCAGAGGGCATGGAAAAGATGGAGGGTATGATGCGATCCCTTCGGGCACAGCCGCCCAAGGAGATCGGCGGGCTGCCGGTCGCGCTGCTCTATGATTATCAAACCCGCGTGGCAACGGATATGATCAGTGGCGTCCAACGGGAGATCACGTTGCCGGAGTCGAACGTCCTATCCTATAAGCTGCCGGGCGGAAGCGGCGTGATCGTGCGGCCGAGCGGTACGGAGCCGAAGATCAAGGTGTATATCACCGCCAGGGAGAAAACGCGGGAGAAAGCGCAGCAGCTGACGGACGCCCTTGCGGCGGATATGAAGCGGTATATGAAGATTGAGGGTTGAAACGCCCGCCTCTGAACATCAGAAAGGATGCTGTATCATGTCAAATAAAGTTGTTCGGATTGTTGCAATCGTTTTGGCCGTCCTGATGGCGGGCGGAGTGTTTGCGGCGGCCCTGCAGGTGTTTGCCGCATCGCCTGAGACGGCAGTGGCTGTAGCGGCAACAGGGCAGCGCTCTTACTGGCCGGTAGTCGTTGCTTTGATTGCGGCAGTTGTGCTGATTGCATTGTGTGTTATTATCCCGAAGGTTTCAAAGAAAAAATAGCATTTTCATCAAGCGCAGCCTGTAGGGATTGTTGTAAAACGGGCCAGAAGGACACGTTGCAAAATGTGTATTTTTACATTTTGCAACGTGTTCTTTTTATGCCAAATGGAAATTTGGTAAAGCCTGCGGAAAAAATTTCCGCTTTACAAAATACAACAAGAAGGCTATTA
>DAWDUP010000083.1:2263-9778 GCA_052346825.1 Candidatus Fimivicinus sp.
CAGAACAAATGTTCTCAATAGGGGGGCAGAAAAATTGATGGAGCGTGTCATTCTGCATTGTGATCTAAATAATTTTTTCGCCTCTGTGGAACTCTTAAGCCGGCCTGAATGGAGGCATGTACCGATGGCGGTATGCGGCAGCGTGGAGGCACGGCATGGCGTGATTCTGGCAAAAAATGAACCGGCAAAGCGATATGGGGTGAAAACAGCAGAGACGCTGTGGGAGGCTAGGCGGAAATGTCCGCAGCTCATCACCGTGCCGCCGCATCCGGACCAATACCGTATTTTGTCCCGCCGGGCGCACCGGGTTTATGAGCGGTTCACAGACCGGATCGAGCCCTTTGGGATTGACGAATGCTGGCTGGATGTCACAGGGAGCGTACCGCTTTTTGGCTCCGGGGAAGAGATTGCACACGCGATCCGCCGTGCGGTCAAGGAGGAGCTGGGGCTTACGGTTTCTGTGGGTGTCAGCTTTAATAAGGTCTTTGCGAAGCTTGGAAGCGATCTCAAGAAGCCGGATGCCGTAACCGTGATCCGGCGCGCTGAATTTCAAAAGCTTCTCTGGCCTCTGCCGGTGGAAGCGCTCATCGGCGTGGGAAAATCGACGCTGCGCATCCTGCATGGCATGGGTGTCGTTACCATCGGAGACCTTGCACAGGCGCCTCTGAGCACACTGCGGGCCGCTCTTGGAAAAAATGGGGAGCAGCTTGGAAAAAACGCCCGCGGAGAGGATTTTTCGCCTGTGCTCTCTACGCAGGAGCAGCCGCCGGCCAAAAGCATCGGCCGTTCGACAACCTGCCCGCAGGATTTGATAAAGCCGGAGCAGGTGCGCCGCGTTATTCTTACGCTCGCCGACGTGGTGGCAAAGGAGCTGAGGGCACACGGGGCGCTGGCAGGGGGTATCCAAATCGGTGTGCGGGACAGTCAACTGCGAACCAGGGAATTTCAGCGCCGTTTTTTGCAGCCAACGCGGCTGACCCGTCAGCTTTTGGACGCTGGAATGGAGCTTTTCGAGGAGTATTGGAGCTGGCGTCTGCCAGTGCGCGCACTGGGCTTACGCGTATCCCCCCTGATTGAGGAGGGAGAAAATATCCAGCTGGCGCTCGGCTGCGATCCTCAAAAAACAGCGCAGGAGGAAACGCTGGAAGCGCTGATGACCAAGCTCCAGGAAAAATACGGGCGGAGAACCCTGATGCGCGCGGCGTTTCTTGAACCGCCAAAATAATGCCCTGCCAGCGTAGGAAACAGGGTGGATATTGCGAAGGCAAAGCCACTGTTTTCTGATCCCAGGCGGCCTTCTAGAGCGGGGAGACAATACACCGCCTATCGTGTTTGTGAAGATAGCAAAAATATACAAAATTTTTGATTGACAAAACCGGATTTTCCGCGTATCATAAGAGGGTATCCATTGAACCCTTGGGAGGGGGGCTTTTCGATGCCAAATCCCGCATTCGACGCAAAGCTGGAACAGATGACGGATGAATCGTTGGCTGTCAGGGCGCGCGGCGGGGACGACGGCGCCATGGCCCTTTTAACGGCGCGGATGGTGCCGCTTGTCAAAATGCTTGCCGTAAAATACGGAGGCGGTGCAATGGAGCCGGAGGATTTGGCACAGGAAGGAATGTTTGGCTTTTTGGCTGCCGTTCACGGTTTTGATGAGAAAAACGGCGTTCCGTTTCGCTCCTATGCCGGTGTCTGCATTGCAAACCGGATCCGGTCTGCGGTGCGCGCGGGAGCAAGGCTGAAAAATATCCCGCTTAATTCTTACATTTCGCTCAGCGACGACAGTGTAATGCTTTCAGAAACGCAGCCGAATCCCGAGGATTTGGTGATTGCACGCGATGAGGTCGTCCGGCTTGATGACCTGATGGCGCGAAGGCTGTCCAAGTTTGAGCGCAGAGTCATTCAGTTATATCTCGGCGGCCGCAGCTATGAGGATATCGCAGCGCGGCTGGGTTCTACCGCCAAGTCGGTGGATAACGCATTGCAGAGGGTAAGGCGTAAGCTGAGGTTTATGGCAGAAGGCTGATCGATGGGGACAAGGGCGCAGGACGCCTGTTTCATAACTTCATACGCCCGGTATCTTAGTAATAGCGCGTTGTTTCATCCAACGGCGGCGGTGCGATTCCGCCCGAGGGCAAAATACTTTTTTTCAAGCGAGGTAAAAAACATGTACGAAGACAAGACTCTCATCTGCAAAGAGTGTGGCGAGGAATTCGTTTTCACCGCCGGCGAGCAGGAGTTCTATGAAGCAAAGGGCTTCGTAAATGAGCCCCAGCGCTGCAAGGCCTGCCGTGATGCCCGCAAGAATGCAGCTAGGCCCGAGCGTGAAATGTTCACTGCTACCTGCGCATCCTGCGGCGGCGAAGCAAGAGTTCCGTTCCGTCCGCGCGAGGATCGTCCTGTGTATTGCAGCGAGTGCTTCGCAAAGCAGAAGGAAGAGCAGGCATAAATTAGAGAAGTTCTGGTTTTTGCAATTTTGTGCGGCAGAAGGGTGCTTCGGGAAACCGGGGCACCTTTTTTCGATGTATGAGGGATGAATGCGGTTGAGGAGGCGGGCGGAAATGAATAGTTGCTTTCCAGCCTCTGAAACGCAACATACCGCCCGATTTTATTTCCCTCTTTTGGCCGCAGAGCATTTCCTTTTCATAAGAAGATGTGAAAATGCTTCCGCTGGCATCAGGGGTGGGGGCCGGAAGGCGGATTTTTGCCAGCGTGTGAGGGAACGTGGTGCGGCAGCCTTTTAATTTGATTGAAATGGTTAAGGACTGTATCTTTATGATAGAAATTGTTTTCGGCGATAGCGCATGCGGAAGCCTGAAAATGGCACAGCACTATGGGCAGGGCGCCTATCCGGAAGGCTGCGTCGGTGTGATCATAAGCCGATCAGACGGCAAGGCGCCATCCAACAAAGAAAAGAGGGCCGCGCAGCGGGAAGCGGAGAAAAAAGAGCGGCTCGCGTGGGAAAGCGGCACCCCAATGGGTGGAAATCCGTCGGACGTTTACGGCTTTGGGCTGATGCTGAGCGTTGGCGATATTTCGGAAGACGTGCCCAGCATACGGCGGCGGTAGGCATTGGAGCGGCTGTATAGCGTTTACCCTAGTAATACCGGCCGCAATGTAGGAGGTGCTGCGGAGGGCCAATGCTGATTTGAAGGCGCTTCGAGAGCGTATGGCGGCAGGCGAGACGGTCCGAATCTGGTACAGCGATCAGCCGGACGAGTGCTGTGGATTCTATTGGCTGATGGCGCAGCTGGATCAGTGGAAAGAATGCTGGGGGCAGATATATACAGTCAAACTCCCTGAAGTGGAAATCGACCGGGAAGGCAATTTTATACGGATGCTCAGTTGGAGCGAAGTGGATCCAGGGGAATGGCACCGATATCTTGCTTTACAAGAGTTAGCCTCTCCAACATTCTGCCAGAGATGTGCGACTGATTGGAGAATTCCTCAGGGGGAAAACGCACCATTGCGCGCCATGCTGAACGGACGGTTGGTCAGCATGCAGGCAACGCTTTATGATGGCTTTATCCGGCGCGAAATCGCAGCGGAAAGCGAAACCTTTCATGAAGCAAGGCTTATTGGGAAGTTACTTGGCAAACACGGACTTGGCGTAGGCGATGCCTGGATTGCACTGCGGATCGAGGAAATGATTCACAGCGGTGAGCTGGAGACTGTAACGGAATCGGCTGACGATATGCCTATTTACCATCGTGTATTAAGAAAGCGAAGTAAATGGTAGAAGCGCAAGGAGCTTCCGGCATGATATAGACGAAAGAGCCTCCGGTTGGATTACCGAAGGCTCTTTGTTGAATGAAAATATAGCTTGATTATGCCGACTGATCGATAAGAGAGTTACAGCGGCCTTACAGCTACAAACCGTTAGCGGCTATTTTTTCCCTGATACATCACGGTTGGGTTGTTGTGCTTTTCCGTATCCGTATCGTTCCAGATCATATCCGCAACGGGCGCCCACTTCTCAGCGAAGGGCTTCGTTTTGGCGATCAGGTCGTCCACGCTCTCAGGCGCAAGCATTTCTGTGGAATGTGCGCCGGAACGCTCGACGGCTTCCTTGATTTTTTCTGGA
The DNA here is from genome assembly GCA_052346825.1 of Candidatus Fimivicinus sp. Classification (GTDB taxonomy): domain Bacteria; phylum Bacillota; class Clostridia; order Oscillospirales; family Acutalibacteraceae; genus Fimivicinus. Next base: position 6,351 of record DAWDUP010000083.1, read on the forward strand.
TTGTCGAGTACCGGGCAGGGGCGAAGATGGTTTTCATTCCACGGCTGGCCTTTATAATATTCCATAAACAAGGGGGACTGCAGCGCCTCAATCAGGGAGCAATCCTTAATATTGACATTGGAATAGTGGACAAATGCGCAGGGCTCCACGTCGCCGTTGGCATTGATGTGCAGATAATGGCGGCCACCCGCGATGCAGCCTTGAACATATTCGCCATCGTTCCAAAAATCGAGCGCGAAGATCGGCTGCTCCTTGCGGGCCTGGCGAATTAGCTCATATGCCCGTTTGCGCTGATCTGCATTGGCAATGAGGTCTACCACAGCATCCTTACCGACGGGCATATAGGTGAAATACCAGGCGAAGAGAGCGCCTTTATCGATCAGGAATTCAATGTATTCCTTGGAGCAGACCTCTTCCACGTTTTTGGAATGGTAACATGCGGAATAGCCGAACGGAAGACCCGCAGCCTTCATCATATCCATCGCGGCAAGGACTTTTTCATAGGTGCCATCGCCGCGGCGCATATCGGTCGCATCCTCATAGCCCTCGATGCTGAAGGCCAAGGCAAAGTTACCCACACGCTTGATCTCCTTGACGAAATCGTCATCGACAAGCGTACCGTTGGTAAAAGCGAAAAATGCGCATTCCGGATTCTCCTCGCACAGGCGAATGATATCCCTTTTGCACACCAGCGGCTCGCCACCGGAGAAAATGTACATAAAGGTGCCGACCGCCTTGCCCTCTTTGACCACGCGGGAGAGCGTTTCAAAGCCGAGCGTAGAATCCTTGCCGTATTCCGCAGCCCAGCAGCCTTTGCAGTGCAGGTTGCAGGCAGCGGTGGGATCAATAAGGATTGCCCATGGGATATTGCAATGGTATTTTTCAATCGCCTGCGTACGCAGTGAATAGCTGTTGAACGCAATGTTCATGAAAACGGGCACGAACTTGTCGAGCACATCGGGATTTACGTCAAAAAGAATCCGCTTGATAAACCGCGTCCAGTTATTATTGGGATCATTGAGGACCTTATGCAGATTCTCATACGTAACGCGGTTGACCTTTTTGATATCGGCCTTCTCGACCAAGGTCAGGAGATTCATTAAGTTTTTATCAGGATCCTTCCGGGCATAATTGAGCGCTTGCCGGATGGCAAACGAGGACACAGTTTCCTTGATGGACTTCATCAGTTGACGCCTCCTACTAGAAACACACACATTCCCTATTTTCCGAGCATAGTTCAGTATACTTGATTTGTGCGAAAGTGTCAATTAGGCTCTCCTTAATTTTACAACCTATTCAAATTTGCAATGCCGGTTTTAACGGGGATTTATATCATTCCGTTTCTCGATCATTAAGCATCGAATGAATCGGGTCCATTTTTCCAGCAGGTGCCTGCCGCACATCAAAAGAAAACCGCGCCCTGCCGGAGCTTGTTTTAACAAACAGGATCGAGACAAGGGCGCAGGTTGTTTTATGCCTCGTAAATGACAAAGCTTTCGCCTTTCATTTTCAGCGTGCAGCCGGTTTCAGATGAGACAGCCTCCGCTGATCCGCCTAGCGAATAAAGTGCTTCTCCCACTTTATATGGAATTGCAGCGTCGCATGCGTACGCCGCTGGATTGACGGCGACAATAAGCCTCCGCCCACCGCCTTCGCGTTCGTAGACGAGCGGGTAGGTGTTTTCCTGCGCAAACAGGATGCGAAAGTCCGCCGTGTTGCCCAGCGCGGGGGTTGCCTTGCGTAGCGCGATGATTTCCTTCACAAAGTTCAGAATAGAATCCGGATCCTGCTCCTCCTGTGCTACGTTGGGGCGGTTTTCCTCAGGATCAATGGGCAGATAGAGATCGTCCGCATTTGCGGCTGAGAAGCCGGCATTTTTTTCAGCGTCCCACTGCATGGGCGTGCGTGCGCCGGTGCGGAACATGCTACCCTCAACGGGATCAAGTCCGTTTTGTTGCCGCATGCCGATTTCGTCGCCATAGTACAGGAAGGGGATGCCGGGCATGGTGTAGATGAAAGCGTAGGCGAGCTTGATATCGAGGGGGCTTAAGCTCTTCGGGCGGCGGAAGATGTCATGGTTGCCCGTAATCAGGCAGATGTATCCCTTGCCCTTTGTTTTTGTGAGGAAATCCGTGTATTCATCTGCAAAAACCTTGGGGTCGCCCTTGCCGCGCGGATCGAAGAAGGGCGTTGCGTCGAGATCCTCCGGATCGCCGAAGTCGAAGAGCTTGGAAAAGCCCTGTGCATTCATCTGTAGATAAAAATCCATCGCAAAACCAGCCGGAATCGATTCGGTCGGCACGCCCCATTCGGAAACGAACGCCGCTTGAGGAAATTCACGGTTGATATCCGGGAAGATCTGCTGCCAAACTTTAACGGTCTCCGGGCGGCCTGGACCATCATCCTTGACGAGCGAAAAGGCCATATCCACGCGGAAACCGTCCACACCCTTCTGCAGCCAGAAGCGGATAATATCTTTGATCCCCTCGATCGTCTTCTTTACGGCGGGTGCACCGGCAGGCGTCTGCCAGGGCTGCGTGACGTTTGCAAAGCCGTAATTTAAGGATGGCTGGATGGGATAGAAATTATAGTGATACAATCCTTTGCGCGTACCGCGATTTTTGTTTAGCCCAAAAACCTGCTTGGTGTCGGGCAAGGTCCAGATATAGCGGTCGGAGTATTCATTTGGCTCTTTCTGGCTGGATTTTAGGAACCATTTGTGCTCTTCGGACGTGTGGCCCGGCACCAAATCGAGGAACAGATGCATCCCGCGGTCGTGCATTTCAGAGATCAGCTTTCCCATATCAGCCATCGTGCCATAACGCGGCGCGATCTGCTGATAATCCTGCACATCATAGCCGGCGTCACCAAACGGGGAGAGATAGCAGGGATTTATCCAGATGGCGTTAAAGCCGAGGCCCTGGATATAATCGAGCTTTTCGAGGATACCAGGCAGGTCACCGATGCCGTCCCCATTGGTATCTAGGTACGACTGCGGATAGATTTCATAAAACAATGCATCTTCAAGCCATTTTGGTTGGTTTGCCATAACGCTCATCCTTTCTGATACAGCTGTGTATAGAACGGAATTGTCCGCTCTGCCCAAAAGATACGACTTCAGTATAATATTATCTGTTGAAAAAGTAAATCAAATTTCAGAATTTCGAAAGCGCCTTTTTGAAAGGCGTCAGCTTGCCGATCAAGTCTAAGAGAAAAAGTGCAGAAATAAGATGGTTTCTGATTGGTTTCGTTACCGGCGCCACTGGGCGCTGCCGGGAGGCCGAGGCAGCAACTTCGGAATCTTTCTGCGTGGCTCGTGAGGGGATTTTTTCATCGCGTCTCGCGCGGTGAAAAAACGGGCGCACAAATTGTCTGAGCGCCGTGAGGCGGCGAGTTTTTGTGCGTCCCGCCGAACAGCTTTTCACGTG
>DAWDUP010000084.1:0-970 GCA_052346825.1 Candidatus Fimivicinus sp.
AAGAAGCGGGGGAATTTTTTATGAAAAAGAGTAATGCAATTGCATTATTACCCATTGGCGTATTTTTAGTATTGTATCTGGGCCTTGGTATTTTGTTTGAGTATGTGCTGAAGATTCCGATGGGATTCTATAACATTCCGATTGTCATTGCATTTCTTGTGGCCATTTTAGTAGCATGTCTGCAGAATCGTGAAGTGAAGTTTGATGACAAACTGGAGATTATGGCCCAGGGCGTGGGAGATAAGAATATGATTACGATGTTGTTAATCTTCCTGGTCGCCGGTGCATTTGTAGGGGTTGTGGGAAGAAGCAGTGCAGAGAGTGTGGCTTACTTCATGCTTTCTATGATTCCGGCACGATTTGCCGTTGCAGTACTGTTTGTGGTAGCCTGTTTTGTGTCTACGGCCATGGGAACTTCTGTAGGGACAATCACGTTGATTACGCCAATTGCCGTTGCGGTGGCAAAGGCTTCCGGATTCGGGCTTCCGCTTTGTATTGGTTCGGTTATGGGAGGTGCCATGTTTGGGGATAATCTTTCCTTTATCTCGGACACGACGATTGCAGCCTGCAACGGGCAGGGATGCGCCATGAAGGATAAGTTTAGGGAGAACTTTAAAATTGCTTTCCCGGCGGCATTTGTTACGTTGATTTTGATTCTGCTACTTTCTTTCCGAACAGAATTAAGCGGAGCAGTAACTCAGGAATATAACTTGATACAGATTATCCCGTATGTCCTGGTGTTGGCGGGTGGAATGATCGGGATCAATGTATTCGTGGTTCTGCTGATAGGTATTGTATCAGGAGCATTCATTATGCTTGTGACCGGCCAGACTGCACCGACGGATATGCTTGCCAATATGGGCTCCGGTGCTGCCGGAATGTTTGAAACTTGTATGGTAGCCATTCTGGTGGCCGCTATGTGTGCTCTGATTCGTGAATACGGTGGATTTGAGGCGCTCTTGTCTGTCAT
>DAWDUP010000084.1:980-1861 GCA_052346825.1 Candidatus Fimivicinus sp.
ATTCAAGGGAAAAAAAGGTGGTCAGCTTGGCATGGGGCTTTTGGTTGGCGCCATGGACATTGCCACAGCGAACAACACAGTAGCCATCGTTATGGCGAATCCGATTGCAAAAGAGATGTCAGAAGAATATGGTGTTACTTCTCGGAAGACAGCATCCCTGCTGGATACGTTCTCCTGTATTTTCCAGGGAGTCATTCCTTATGGTGCGCAGATGCTGGTGGCAATCTCTGCAGCCCGTGAGTTGGGATTTGAAGTGTCAGCCTTTGAGATTATTCCAAAACTGTTTTATCCGGGTATGCTGTTCATCAGTTCACTGGTATTTATTTTTGCATTGCCACAGAAAAATATAAAATAGCAAAACAGGATCTCATCTATGAAGGTGAGATCCTTTTAAATTTGGGAATTAGCATCAATTATCAGGAAAGGTCCGATACTATTTTAACGGAATACAAAACTCGCACAAACAATTCGTGATTTTATCCATAGCATAGCGTTCCATAATAGGCTTTTTATCATCTATGGATAAGTCCGCTGTTAATTGTGAAATATTTTTCCAAAAGGATAATACCCCTTGCTCTGTATGAGGAACTTCAAATACGGCATATTTTCCATCATCAATTTTTCGCTTTTTTAAAGCAATTTCCTCATTTTTGTCGATGATAAGTCCTACATCATATCGTAACTCATTCGTCGGTGTAAATGTTGGGTTGTCTAAGGCTATTCCTAAAATAGTGGTTTGTTCATTCAATAAATGATTGGTTCTTAAAAAATCCTTAAAGTTCTCCATCAACTCTTTGTTTTTAGAACCATATTCACCAGTATTACGCATATAAGCTATTGTAATATTTTTAAATTCTTCTATTTTCATCTTATTATCCCCA
>DAWDUP010000084.1:1871-9706 GCA_052346825.1 Candidatus Fimivicinus sp.
ATCTTTAAATAATTGATGTCGACGTCAACAGTTACATAGTAAGTGCTATTAAAATGATTTTCAATAACTTTTTTAAAAATGATCATTTCATTTGTAAAAAGGAATCAGTTTAGCATAAAGTGTTTACCTCAGCATTATAGTTCGCTTTCTTCTGTACTCCCGCGCTCCTTATCAAGCTCATCCCGTCTGCGCAGCACCCCTTCATGCACGCGCTCACGTTCTTTTCCGGAGAGCTGATAGAAGAGGAACGGCAGCCCGGCCAGCAGCATCATAATGCCATGGAAAAGCGTATAGAAAAACAGCAGGCTCACCTTTGTACTGTATGGCTGCGTCTGATAGACCGTCTGCATCGCGCCGTCGATCATCTGATCCACTGGCGGGATATAGTGGATAATGGAATGCTCTCCATAGAGGATCAGAGGAGACAGGGACGAAGCAATCAGGCCGCTGAGCGATGAACCTGCGCTGATGATAAACGCAAGGCTCGCGTCCAGCCGCTTGCCCGTCTTCAACTCAATATCCTCCAGGATATCCGCCTGGAACATATTCGGCAGGAGATTGGATGCGCCGAACTGGAGACCGATGAGGAAGAGGAAAACAAAGAACAGGAGCGTCAAAAACGTCTGGCCCGGATGGTTGAAAAACAGCAGGCCCGTCACGAACGCGCCACCGTTGGCAAGCACGGAATATACGCCGGACGCGATATAAATCTGCTTGCTGGTAAATTTCTTGAGCAGGGCGTTGACGATCAGCATGCCGACGAAGGTGCCGATGCCGGTCGGCAGACCGAACAGGACAAATTTACTCGGATCACCCAGCAACGCAACCGCAAGGAAGATCCCCATATAGTTTGCAATCTGACGAAAATTTTTCAGGAATTCGCTGAGCAGTACCAGCAGCGCATAATTATTGCCGAGTACATCCCGGAAGCCCAGCAGCGGATTTTCCCGCTTTTCGCTGTAAACAATGCGCTCGCTCACCGCCTTCATGCCCGCCAGCATGGAAAGCGTGCCGGCCAGGCCGCACAGCGCGGCGGAAACAATATACATCATCGCTTCCGTCTTGATGATGCCGGGTTCGCGCAGCAGACCGATCACCAAAACGATTACGAGCGGCGCGGAATTTCCGATCGCGCTGGAGATTCCACGGAAGGAGAGAATCCGATCGCGCTCCTGCGTGTTGGGCGTCATCACAACGCCGACCATATTCACGCTGTTGCCAAAATAAACCGCCGCGCCCTGCAGAAGCTGCACGATGCAAAGATAGGCGATCATAAACGGCAGCGGTATCTGCGGCGTGACAAACATCATAACCGTCAGAATGCCCATAGGGATCGCCGATGCAAACCCAAGCGGCCGGAATTTGCCAAGCTTGCTCTTTTTCCGATTATCCATCACAATGGCATAAAAGAAGCTCAGGGCAAAGCCCAGAATCCCGCAGATCATATTGATGGTCGAAACGCTTCCGCTATCCAGCCGCAAAACGTTGACAAGATACGCCTGGCGGTAGCCGTTGACCATGCCCGTCATGTTGGTGTAGAAGAATACGCTGATCAAGAAGAGAATGAACTCTTTGTTGGATACATACTTTTTCTGCTGCGCCGGAGTGCTTTGCATGGTGCTTTCCATAAAATCTCTCCCTTTGATTGTTTCATCCATGCGATCGGCAAAACCGCATTATAATCCATCTGTTTTTCATTTCCGCTTATATTGTGTAAAATCCTCAACCACACAGATCATCTAAATCCATTAATACAAGAAATGCCCATAATATATCACACTTTTCGGATGGGGACAATACAAAAAGCAGGACGGCCTCCCTCCGGGATCAACCGTCCTGCCTTTATGAAATGCAAATTATCAATTTTTATCGAAACCGTACCGCCGTGCCATAGGCAATCACTTCCGCCGCGCCCTGCATGATCGCAGAAGACGCATAACGGATATTGACAATGGCATCGGCGCCCAGCTCCTCGGCTTCCTCGACCATGCGCTTGGTCGCCAACGCGCGCGCTTCGCTCATCATCTCGTTATAAGCCTTCAGCTCTCCGCCCACGATGGTTTTAAAGCTCTGTGTGATATCGCGGCCGATATTTCTCGTCTGGATCGTGCTGCCCTTGACCAGCCCGAGCATTTCCAGCTCCCTGCCGCTGATATAATCAGTATTTACCAAGATCATCCTCTTCACCGCTCCTAACTTCCTGAATTCGTTCGAACAAAACATAAATGGCCACGCCGATCAGCACCAGAAGCGCAACCGCACCCGCTATTTTCAGCCAGATGGGGATCGAGGCCGCAAATACAACGCCCATATATGCGATCAGGGATAAAATACATACAATCGTAATGACAACAGGGGCAATGAGTTTTTTCGTGGTTTTCATAGCAGCATCCCCTTTTGCAGATCATCAGGCCTTTGTCGGCGATTTCATTATAGCATCGCCCTATTTCAGAAGATTGCATAAAAAGAAATAAGGAGCAGTTTGCTTATTTTTCTGGTCCGCCATGGCGTAACGCTGCGCCCACGAAACCGGCGAACAGCGGATGCGGCTTATTGGGCCGGGATTTAAATTCCGGATGCGCATGCAACGCAACAAACCATGGGTGCAACTTAAGCTCAACCTCCATGGAGCTCTAGACAAAACGATATAAAGAGAGACGGCCGCAAAGCTTCGCGCTTTCCGGCCGTCTGACTGACAATATGGCAATGAAGAGCAGCCAGACAAGCCGCCTTTCAGGCCGCCTTCCCGCGCCCTTGCGGAAAAGGATGGGCCCGTTCATTGGGATCATTTGTGATAGAGCTTCTGGCTTTGGTACCGCGCTTCGCATGTCAGGTTCATCCCCAGCTTGCGGAAGACGGAATCGTCCACCTGGGAGAGGATCACGGAGGAATGCGCTTCGCAGCCCTTGAGCTTTGCGAGCTGCCGCATGGCGAGCTCCGCCGTGGGATTCGTCGCCGCGCTGATGCATAACGCGATGAGCACCTCGTCGGAATGAAGCCTGGGATTATGATTTCCCAGATGTTTGATCTTTAAATTCTGAATTGGCTCGATAATGATCGGAGAAATCAGCAGGATATCGTGCTGAATGCCGCCGAGCGCCTTCAATGCGTTGAGCAGCACAGCAGCGGAAGCGCCGAGCAGCGGAGAGGTTTTTCCCGTAATAACACGCCCGTCCGGTAATTCGATCGCAGACGCTGGAAGCCCCGTTTTCTCCGCGCGCTCCAGAGCGGCAGAAGCAACCGCGCGGTCTTTGGTAGACACGCCTGCCTGGTTCATCAGCAGCTCCACCTTATAGACGGCCGCTTCGTCAAGACGGCCCTGCTTTTGGTCGCATCGGGCGTGATAGTAGCGGCGGATGATCTCCTGCTCAGAGGCGTGGCGGCAAACATCGTCGTCTATGATGCAGTTGCCCGCCATATTGACGCCCATATCCGTGGGCGATTTATAGGGGCTCTCCCCGGCGATGCGCTCAAAAATCGCATTGAGCACAGGGAAGACCTCAATATCACGGTTATAGTTGACGGTCGTTTCCCCATAGGCCTCCAGGTGATAGGGATCGATCATATTGACGTCGTTCAAATCCGCAGTGGCGGCTTCATATGCTAGATTGACGGGATGGCGCAGCGGAAGATTCCAGACCGGGAAGGTTTCAAACTTGGCATAGCCGGCGTTTACGCCCCGCTGATGCTCGTGATAGAGCTGCGACAGACAGGTCGCCATCTTGCCGCTGCCGGGGCCGGGCGCCGTGACGATGACCAGCGGGCGGCTGGTCTCCACATACTCATTCTTCCCAAAGCCCTCTTCGCTGACGATCAGGGGGATATTATTGGGATAGCCCTCAATTGGATAGTGCAGATAGACCGGCACGCCGAGCTTTGCTAGCAGGTTGCGGAATTTATCCGCCATCGGCTGCGCCGCATACTGGGCGATGACAACGCTGCCAACATAGAGCCCCACGCCGCGGAAGGCGTCGATCAGGCGCAATACGTCTGCGTCATACGTGATGCCGAGGTCGCCGCGCACCTTGCTCTTCTCGATATCGGCGGCGTTGATGACGATCACGATCTCCGCCTGCTCCTTCAAGTTCAGAAGCATGTTGATCTTGCTGTCCGGCTTAAAGCCCGGCAAAACGCGCGAGGCGTGATAATCATCGAACAGCTTCCCGCCCAGCTCGAGATAGAGCTTATTGTCAAACTGCGCGATCCGCTCCTGAATATGCTGGGACTGCATTTTAAGATATTTGTCGTTGTCAAAACCGATCTGCTGCATGTTTCTCCATGTCCCCCTACCATCCAATTTTATAAAATTACGGAAAACGCCCCGGAGGACCGCGCCTTTGCGGTTCTCCGGGGTAAATAATGCTTTATTCCCACTCGATCGTCGCCGGCGGTTTGGGTGAGATATCATAGAGAACGCGGTTGACGCCCTTAACCTCGCCCAAGATGCGCCGGGTGATGGCTTCGAGCACTTCCCAGTCAATGCGCTCGATCCCCGCCGTCATCGCGTCCACCGTGTTAATGGCGCGCAGGATGACCGGATATTCAAAGCTGCGCGCATTATCGCGCACACCGACGGATTTGAAATCAGGGACGACCGTGAAATACTGCCAGACCTTTTTATCGAGGCCTGCGTTGTGGAACTCCTCGCGCAAAATCGCGTCCGATTCCCGCACGGCCTCCAGCCGGTCGCGTGTGATCGCGCCGAGGCAGCGCACGCCGAGGCCGGGGCCCGGGAAGGGCTGGCGGTAGACCATGCTGTCCGGCAGGCCCAGCGCTACGCCGCAGGCGCGCACCTCATCCTTGAAGAGCTGACGAAGCGGCTCCACGAGCTCGAAGGCGAGATCCTCCGGCAACCCGCCCACATTGTGATGGGATTTGACCATCTTGGCGGTCTTTGTGCCGCTCTCAACAATATCAGGGTAGATCGTGCCCTGCGCAAGGAAGTCGATGCCCGCGAGCTTGCGGGCCTCCTCCTCGAACACGCGAATAAATTCCGCGCCGATGAGCTTGCGCTTCTGCTCCGGATCGGCAACGCCTGCAAGCTTGGTGAGAAAACGCTCGCTCGCATCCACATAGACGAGATTCGCGTTCATCTGGTTGCGGAACACCTCGACCACCTGCTCCGGCTCGCCCTTGCGCAGCAGGCCGTGATTGACATGCACGCAGGTGAGCTGATTGCCAATCGCCTTTAACAGCAGAGCAGCGACCACGGAGGAATCCACGCCGCCGGAGAGCGCGAGCAGCACCTTCTTATCCTCCACCTGACGGCGGACAAGGTCGATCTGGTCGGCGATGAAGTTTTCCATATTCCAATTGGCCTGCGCCTCGCAGATACCAAAGACAAAGCTTTCCAGCGCATGCTTCGCCTCAAGCTCGTCCTGCGGCCAGGGCTCATTGCGCACGGAAACCTGCGCACAGCCCGCATGCGCATCGGCTGTGGGATGGCAGACAGCCAGTACCGGCAGGCCGCAATCGTAGATTTCCGGCGCAGCGTCGATGGAAACGCCGTCCACAATGCGGTTCGGCCCACCGTTTAAGATCACGCCCCTGACGTTCGACAGGGCGGCAAGCTCTGCGGGCGTGATATCGTGGGGATAAATTTCACTGTATACGCCCAGCGCGCGGATGGCGCGGGCGGTGGCAGTATTCTCTGTACAGCCGAGGTCGAGGATGACGATCATATCCTGCTTCATGCGGGCCACCAACCTTTCTATCTCAATCCAAAATTCATGTAACCGGGTGCTTTTTGCTTACAGCAGCGTGGCGCGCAGCTCGTCCGAGGACGCCGGATGCATGTAGGCGGGGGCGATATCCAGCACTGTTTTGCAGCCGGTCTGACCCTCCTGATAGAGACGATACGCAGCCCGTGCATAAGCGGCGAGGATGCTGGAGGTGAACTCCGGGTTGGAATCCAGCTTCAGGCTGTATTCGATGATATGGCGATTCTCGTTTTCCCAGCCGGTCGAGCCGCAGCGGAACACCCTGCCGCCGTGTGGGATACCGCTGTGGTTTTTCCGCATCTCTTCCTCACTGATGAAGTGGACGGTAGTATCGTAATCTGCAAAATAGTTCGGCATGGTTTTGATGGCCGTTTCGATCTTTGCGCGGTCCGCGCCCTCCTCTGCGACCACAAAGCACTCACGCGTATGCTTCTGGCGTGTGGTCAGCACTGGATTTTCGCCGCTGCGCACCTGCTCGAGCGCGGATTCCACCGGGATGGTGTACTGCCGGGCATCCTTGACCCCTCCGATGCGGCGTACAGCGTCGGAATGCCCCTGGCTGACCCCCTTGCCCCAGAAGGTGTAATCCTGCCCGTTGGGGAGGATCGCCTGTGCGATCACGCGGTTAAGGGAGAACATGCCCGGATCCCAGCCCACGGAGATCACGCCGATTTTATTGGCCTGTTTGCAGGCCTCGTCCACCCGACTGAAATGCTCCGGGATCTTTGCATGCGTGTCGAAGCTGTCCACCACGTTGAAATACTGCGCCAGCTCCGGCGTCTGCTCCGGCAGGTCGTTCGCGCTGCCGCCGCACAGGATCATCACGTCAATCTGATCCTGAAGCTTTGCAGCGTCGCTCATGTGATAGACGGGCACGCCCGTATGCGTCTGAATGGACGCGGGGTCGCGCCGAGTGAGCAATGCCGTCAACTCCATGTCGGGCGCGTTCTGCACGGCGCACTCCACGCCGCGGCCTAAATTACCATATCCTGCAATACCAATTCTAATTTTCAAATGGGATGTTCCTTTCGCTGTAGAGTCTCCCGGATGGAAAAGCCGATTTCCAGCGCCGCCGTTTCATCGGCCGCATGTCCGGGTATGTCCAATTGATTTCGACTAAAAATCTTATCTAGTATACCACAGATCATTTCTCCTTAAAAGCGTTCGTTTTTCACAAATCCCAGTGTTTCAGAGAAGGATTTTCTCAGTGAATATCCCGGATAACGCTCTGCTGCGGGAGCAGGAAGGTATCGAGCATCAGCCTTGCGCCAAGCTGGAAGCCCTCAACGAAGCGGTCAAGCTCGCTGAAGCGCTGGATTTCGCCCTGCGCGTTGATGAGCTGTGAAAAAAGATGCTGCTCCTCCTCAGCCCCGGTATGTGCTTTGAAATAGGCGTTGAGCTTTTCCTCATTGACAGAGATGGTTTTGAGGAAAGAGACGTAGCGTGAGCGTTTGTCAACGCTCTCTCATTGGGGCAGATGTTGCCGAAGTACAATTCCTCGATGAGATTCAGGCTGTCGTTATAAAGCATGATGCATGTTCCTTTCAAATGATCGTACAACGCTTGAAAGAAATTGCATGCGCATACCATAAAATCATTTGCAAACATCTGATTTTATGGTAAAATATTTACGCTGTAATTGCCTTTCAGGCGGTTGCCAGCTGGGGAAGTGGTGATCTGTTTTGCGATGGGACACCGCTTCCTTTCATTTTTTAAGGTCGTCGTGCATTTTCCGGACACCGCGCCGAACTACTTCCGCCCGCGAGATTTTCATCTTTTCGCTGCATTCTTCCAGCTTTTCAGATGTTTCCTTGTCAAAGCGAATTTTCATTGTGATGTCCTTTGGACTGTCTGTTGGACGACCCATTTTTTTAGCGCCCATTCCACGCCTCCCTTTGCAGGTCGCTAAGTCAAGTATAAGTTATAGACCCGCAAAAGTCAATATGATTTGACAAATTAATCGAAAACGTTCTCCTTTCAACATCGTACAACGCTTGAAAGAAACCGCAGCGCATGGTAAAATAGTTACGCTGTAATTGCCTTTCAGGCGGTTGCCAGCTGGGGAAGTGGCGTGTATCTTTCGCTGGGGTGCGCCGCTTCCTTTCATTTTTTGAG
>DAWDUP010000085.1:0-5229 GCA_052346825.1 Candidatus Fimivicinus sp.
ACGCCTTCCTTGCCGGAAGGCGAGGAGGATAACGCTGGCAGAGGCCCTCGGCATTGCCCTCAAAACCGTTGTTGCCCCTGTTCACCGATGCTATCATACAATAAATGCACCGATTATTTTCACGTTAGCTTCCTATGATACTGTCAATTGGCCATACAAAACAGATGGACATTATACGAATTTAGTGGGATATTCAAATCCAAACCGTGATAATCCCAATCAATATTTAAATTCATATTATATTGTAGATCCTTACTACTTCCCTAAGTATGGACATGGAAATTATGCGGATGGAAAATTCACTAGAAGTTTCGCACAACTCTGGAAAGTAAATACCAATAAAATGGGTGCAGGTCAGAATGCGATCGGATATTAACGGGAGGAGGGATCGTCAGAGATGCGTAACAGATGGCTGGCGGCCGCTGTGTCCCTCCTGATTTTTCTCCTGTTTCTGGAAGGATGCGATAGAACTGGACAAAATCATCCAGATCAGACGACGGAGTTGGAACAGGAATCCATCTCAGCAGGCCCTGTTTGTGTGGAAACCGCCCCTTTTGTCTTGCAAAATCCCAGGGAGCCGAAGCGGATCACTGCCCAACAGGCCCAATTGGTGTTTGACCGCTCCTCCGCAAAAGGCGAGGCGAACAATATCCGCTATCTGAGCCATTTCAACGGCGATCTTTTCTGCACGAGTTATGCGGGCCTGGATGGAGAACCGGATTCCAACGCCAGCCGCTTTGCGGTGTATGACGGCCGGACGCGGCGAATGACGCCGGTCGGCCGGATCGCCGATACAGGCGTTTCCAGCGGGGATGCGGTTTTCATGGCCGGGCGGTATTTCTACACCTGGTATGGCAGCGCGGATGCTGGCGGCGCCGATATCAACAACCTGATCCGCATTGATACGAGGGAGAAAACCTTCACCATTGTGGAGAAGCGGAAAAATGTGACCGCGCTGATCAACCTCAGCAAGCTGTCGGAAACGGAATTCATCGGCTACGTCCCCAGCCAGAAGGGTGATTCCGTCGTCACAGAGATCGAGAAATACGATGGAACAACGGGAAAGCGCAAAACAATCCTTCAAAATCAGTTTTTCTATCAGGAGGGCGAGCAAAATAGCAGGGGGACGGTTCTTGAGGTTGCCTGCGCCGCCGACGGCAAGATCTATGGCCTGGGCAGGCAGAAAAAGAACGGGGAGGATCACTGCTACCTCTACACCTATGACGGCAGCGGGAAGCTGCTTTCCCAGACAGAGGAGCCCGAGATTGGCAAAGAAATCGGTAGTCCTCTGCACATGGATACTGTCGGCAACCTGCTGATCGTGACGGATTATAGTAGTCTGCGCGCCGCGCTCTTCCTCCGCCAGGGGGCGCATTATGTCCGCGTGTTTGGGGCGGAGCAGTACGATTTTGCGGGGGGGTTGGAAACTCTTTATGACAGCGCAAAGACCCCGTATTTGTATTTTCAGAAGAACAGCCTCTCCTGGCCGGAGGAAGCGGGCAAGTCGATCTTCTACGCGGTGCATACCCAAACAGGGGAGATTACGAAGCTCCAGGCGGATATCGACCCGAAATACCCGTTTCTTGACCGGATTCATATGGATGAGAATGGGAACCTGCTGCTGATCTATCTTCAAAAGATGTATGATCAGGATTTCAAAGCTTATAAGATAAGTGGGGAGGCGCTGGAGAGCAGCCTTGCACAGTAAGGAATCAAATTTTATAAAAAAAGCCCGGCCGGGATTCATTCCCAGCCGGGCTTTCTATGATAGGTTCCTTTTTAGCCAAATGGGTTACCGCTCTTCCCGGAAGTAATTCACCCCGCAGCCCGCAGGCTGTGTGTTTTCCTTGCTCTTCCGGATGGAGGTGACGATCAGAACGATGGCCGTCACCAGGAAGGGGAGCATATCAAAGATCGCTTCGGGGATCGAAATAATGCTCTTGGGAATGTAGAATTTCAGGATATTGAATGCGCCGAAAATAAACGAGCCAAGGATTGCCTTAAAGGGGTTCCAGCTTGCAAAGATGACGAGCGCCACAGCAATCCAGCCGAGGCCGTTAACACTGTTTGTCACCCATACGCCGCCGCAGAGGACAAGCGAGATATATGCACCGCCGATGCCACAGATGCCGCCGCCGAGCAGGATGTTGAAATACTTGACGCGCGTAACATTGATGCCCGCTGCATCGGCCGCGCCGGGATTTTCGCCGATAGCGCGCAGATTGAGCCCCTTGCGCGTATGGTTGATATAAATACCCATGATGATGCACAGAAGAATCCCAAAATAGACGAAGGGATTATATTGGAAGAAGAGCTTCCCCACATAGGGCAGGTCGCTGAGCACAGGAATATGGACTGCCTGCACAGCGTTTGTAATCTTATCAGATAGCTTCAAGACGGAGACGCCGGCCGATTCACGCAGAAAATCACCGAAGAAATTAGAAAAGCCTACGCCGAAGATGGTCAGGGTCAGGCCGGTAACGTTTTGATTCGCCTTGAGCGTAACAGTCAGGAACGCATAGATCAAAGAGGACAGGATACCCGCTGCAAATGCGCCGAGCACGGCGAGCAGGATATTCTGCGTAGTAAAGCCCACGTAAAATCCGGCGATCGCGCCGATGGACATCATGCCCTCCACGCCGAGGTTCAAGTTGCCCGCTTTTTCCGTGGTGATTTCGCCGAGCGTGCCAAACATCAGGGGCGTTCCAGCCAGAAGTGCCGCATGCAGAAAATTGACAAAGGTGTTCATTTCGCTTTGCCCCCTTTCTTCCGGAATGCAAAGGAGTAACGAATAAAAAATTCACATCCCAGAATAAAGAACAGGATTACGCCCTGCAAAATATCGGATGCATAGGAGGAAAGGCCGAAAGCGGTCTGGATGACGCCGCTGCCCTTTTCGAGGATGCTGAAGAAGGAGGTGAAAACGAGAATGACAAAGGGATTGAGCTTGGCGAGCCACGCGACGATAATGGCGGTAAAGCCTACGCCGCTTGCCACGCCTGTGGAGAGCGTATAGTCAGTGCCGGTGACCTGCAGCATGCCCGCGATGCCCGAAATGGCGCCGCTGAGGATCATCGTAACAATCATGACACGCTTGACATTGATGCCGGCATACCGGGCCGTTGCTTGGCTCTCGCCGACGACGCTGATTTCATAGCCGCTTTTGGTATAGCGCAGATAGACGAAGACGAGGACGAGCAGCACAAGGCCGATAATCCAGCCGGACTGGACGCCGAATACCTTGCTCAGATAGGAATTTGGCTCAAAGGTTGCGATTTTTGGAAAACCGCGCGCCTCCGGATCTCGCCAAGGCCCCTGGCGCAGATAATCGACGATATAAAAGGCGATATAATTGAGCATCAGCGTCAGCAGCGTTTCGTTTGTGTTGAAGCGCGCCTTGAATACGGCGGGGATCAGCCCCCACAGGCCGCCGCCGAGAATTCCTGCCAGGAAGCAGACGATCATCAGCGGAATGTGCGGCCAGTCGCTATGGAACAGCGCGAAATAGGAGGCGAAGACGGCTCCCATGATCAGCTGGCCCTCCGCGCCAATATTCCAAAATTTCATTTTAAAGGCGAGTGTGACACCAAGCGATGTGATCAGCAGGGGAATGCCGATCTTCACGGTGGACTGAATCGCAATTTTGCTGCGGAAGCAGCCGCGGATCATCTCCGCATAGACGCTCAGCGGATTGTGCCCCAGCATCAGGATAAACAGCGCGCCCGCGACGATTGCAAGGAAAAACGCTCCCACGCGGAGCAGGGAGGCCTGCAGGGGCGGCAGCTCCGGCTTTTTCACCACGCGGATGAAGGGCTCCGACGAGGTCCGCCGGGCGGCGGAAGATGGCTTAGTCATGGGAGATTTCCTCCTTCTGTACGGTTTCTCCGGCCATCAGAAGGCCGATTTGCTCCTTGGCGGCGTTTTGCGCGTCCAGAATGCCGGTTACCTCTCCGTGACATAATACCATGATCCGGTCGCAGAGCTCCAGCAGCACATCGAGGTCCTCACCGATGAAGAGCACCGCCACGCCTTTTTTCTTCTGCTCGTTGAGCAGGTCGTAAATAGTATAGGAGGAATTGATATCCAGCCCCCGCACCGGGTAGGCAGTGATGAGGAGATGCGGCTCGGATTCAATCTCACGCCCGAGTAGTACCTTCTGCACATTGCCGCCCGAAAGGCGGGACACTGGCGTCGTGATGCCAGGTGTGGAAATATCGAGCTTATCGATCAGCTTAAGCGCGAGCTCTTTGGCCGGTTTTTTGTTGATAAAGGGGAATTTCCCGCCCTTATAGGACTTGAGCAGCATGTTGTCCGTCATGCCCATGGAGGCCACCAGGCCCATACCCAGCCGGTCCTCCGGGATGAAGCTCATACTGATGCCCATTTTTATAATTTCACGGGGCGATTTGCCCACGATATTTTCTTTTTTATAGAGGATGGCTCCCTTTTCCGCGTGCATCAGGCCGGCGATAGTTTCGCACAGCTCCTTCTGCCCGCTGCCAGCAACGCCTGCAACGCCGAGAATCTCTCCGCCATTTAAATCGAAGGAGACGTCATTGAGGGCATAGACATTGTCCTCATTGCGCACGGACAGGTGATGTACCTCAAACAGAGCCTTTTCCTGTTCGACGCAGGGGCGTTCAATCTTCAGGGATACCTTTTTGCCGACCATCAGCTCCGTGAGCTCCTGCATGTTGGTCTCGCTGGTAGTGACTGTGGCGACGCTTTTGCCCTTGTGCAGGATCGTGACGCGGTCGCTAATGGCGAGCACTTCGTTTAATTTATGTGTGATGATGATGATCGCGCAGCCCTGATCACGCATGCTGCGCAGGATGGAGAAGAGCTTGTCCGTTTCCTGCGGCGTGAGCACAGCCGTCGGCTCATCGAGGATAAGGATGTCCGCGCCGCGGTAAAGCACCTTCAGGATTTCCACGGTCTGCTTCTCACTGACAGACATATGGTACGTTTTTTTCAGCGGGTCGATTTCGAGCCCGTATTTCTGACAAAGAGAAGAAATTTTGCCCGCCAGTTCCTTTTTGCCCAACCGCCGGTCCGTTCCTGTGCCCATGACAATATTGTCCTGCGCTGTGAATACGTCGATCAGCTTGAAATGCTGGTGAATCATGCCGATGCCAAGCCTCAGCGCATCGCGCGGAGAGGCGATGGTACGCTGATGCCCGCGGATGAAGATCGTACCGTTGTCTGGATGATAGATGCCCGAAAGCATAT
>DAWDUP010000085.1:5239-9644 GCA_052346825.1 Candidatus Fimivicinus sp.
ACCGGTTGATATCATCATTGGCGACAACCGGGCCAAAAGTTTTAGTAATATTTTTCAGTTCGATCGCAAAGTTTTGTTCAACCGTATCCAAATGTGATACCACCCATCTTTTTCACAAAATACTGCGTTATTTGTCGGCAACAACGTTGTCGACATACCAATTGAGTTTGCCGGCGATCACATCATCCTTGAGATAATCGCCGCTCTTAACCTGCTCTTTGCCGGTATTGTCCTTGAGTGGGCCAGCGAAGACCTTCAGCGTACCATCGATGATAGCGGCCTGAGCCTTTTCGATGGCCTCCTTGGTGCCCTCTGCGCAACTTTCAGAGAGCGGAGAAATACCGACAAGGCCTTCCTTCATGCCGTCAAAATAATTGGTCGGCGTCCATTTGCCCTCGATGACCTGCTGGACGGCCTGCGTGTAATAAACGCCCCAGTTCCAGATGGGCGCGGTCAGATGCGCCTTGGGCGCCTCAGCTGTCATATCGGAGTTGTAGCCGCAGCCCCAAACGTTTCTCTCCTGTGCGGCGATCTGTGGCTGGGCGGTATCCTGATGTTGGGCGATGATGTCGCAGCCCGCGTCGAGCAGGGAAATTGCCGCGCTTTTTTCCTTCTGCGGGTCGAACCAGGTGTTGGTGACTTTGACATAGACCTTGGCATCCGGATTTACGCTCTTTACGCCGAGCGCAAAAGCGTCGATACCGCCTGTAACCTCCGGATTTTCGCTGCCCTGCGCGGCGACATAACCGATCTTGTTGCTCTTGGTCTTCAGGCCGGCGGCGATACCGGTCAGGTAACGGGCCTCGTAGATGCGGCCGAAGTAGTTGTTGAGATTTTTGCCGTTGTTTTTATAGCCGGAGCAGTGGGAAAAGATAACGTCCGGATGTGCTGCAGCGAGCTGCTCCATTGTATCCATATAGCCATAGCTGGTGCCGAAGATAATGTTGCAGCCTTCCTCGATGCACTCGGTGATCGCGGTTTCGATCGCGGTCTTGTCCTGATCGTTAACGTCATTCTTGCGGATGATCTGGTCGTCTCTCAGGCCAAGCTGACTCTGCATTTGTACGATCCCCTGGTCATGCGCGTGGGTATAGCCAGCCGTATCCTTCGGATTTCCGATGTGGATTACGCCGACCTTGATCTTATCCTTCGCCACCGGGGCAAAGGAGCTGCCCGAAGCAGCGTTTGTGTTGCTGCCGGACAACTCGTCCGTGTCGCCGGTGCCGGAGCATGCCGCGAGAGCGAAGACCATGGCAAGAGCCAGCAACAGAGCGAGAGCCTTTGTGAACTTCTTCATTTGTCCATTCCTCCAAAAAATTATTATGTTACAGAGAGGGCGCCGGATACCGGCCCCTTTCCTAACAATCCTGCAGGGCGAACGTGACTGCGCCGTTTTGCATGGATTCCACGATCGCCAGGGATTCAAGATGGATACCCATGCTGCGGATCAGCTTTCCGCCGGGCTGAAAGCCCTTTTCAATCACGATTCCAATGCCTTCCAGCTTTGCGCCGGCCTGATCGAGAATGTCCTTTAATCCGATGAGCGCGCGTCCATTGGCCAGAAAGTCATCAATGATCAGCACGTGGTCCTCCAGGCCGAGATAGTCCTTTGAAACCCCGATGAGATAGGACTTGTTTTTGGTAAAGGAAAAGACCTCGCTCGTGTAGAGATTGCCGCCGACATTGCGGTGTGCGCCCTTTTTTGCAAAAACAACAGGCACAGAGAAATATTGCGCTGCAATGCACGCAATCCCTATACCTGAAGCCTCAATTGTTAAAATTTTATTGATGTGGGCGGACTGAAACAGCCGGTAGAATTCCTTCCCGATCTCGTTGAGCAGACCGACGTCGATCTGATGGTTCAAAAACATGTCCACCTTCAGAATATCGTCGCTCAGGACCTTACCGTCACGGAGAATCCGCTCTTCCAGAAGTTTCATAAATTCATGCCCATCCTTTTTAGGATCATCCAAAAGCCTGTCTTTCAAATGATCTGCCCGTATTCCAAGCTTTCGCAGCGTTTCCGGCGCGAAACCGAAAAAGCAGCCGATTCATTACCAGCTGCCATCCTATTTCATTTGCCCTCATGCTGCAATCAGCTATGATATCAGAAGATAGTTTATAATAATTACGGACAGAAATCAAGTATATGCTGGGCTTTTTTCGGCATTGGGCGATATTTTTGCGGTTTTCGCATGAATAAGCACCCTGGAACAGACTGGCTGCCTCATCTGCATACATGATCAGAATACAGGATTGCTGTTACATGAAATACGAAGCACAAATAATATTATTTCATATCAATATGATGCTCCGTGAATTTTAAAATCATACTGAGATTTCGTATGATGCCGAACCTGTTAGATTAGGAGGGAGAGCCTTTTTCTGATTCATCAGCATGCTACTCAGTATTTACAAATTGGATATAATTTATATTCTCAAATGATAAAAATATGTTACTTCTAAATCCCGGTATCCCTGAGCCATTTGTCATAGGATACCAGCTTGAAGCTGATTTCATCCGGGAGCTGATAGTATGCCTTATAGCGGTATGCCCACAGTTCATTGATTGGGTCGCATGTCCAGAGGTAGTCTTTATAGGGCAGCTTGGGAATCTCGATCAGCGTTTCACCCTGCTGGTATTGGCTGTCGATGTAAGCAAGCCGCTGCTGAGAAACCTCCCATACAGTTGAGTAGATTCTGATATAAAAGAGCAGAACGACAGCCAGAGCACACACGGTCGGTACCGCGAGCTGACGGCCGGTCAAAGAGAGCATGCCGGCTTCCCGGCCATATTGCCAGAATTCGCAGAAAATAAGGACCAGAAAGACATAGGCTGCAAAGAAGCAGCGTGGTCCGATCGGTTTGACGATCAACAGAGGTGCAGTGATTACTAAGGCGGAAATGCAGAAGAAAATGATGGACCCCTTGATCTCGCTGTTGCTTATAAAGAACAGTGCGGTTGCCGCCAACAGAACAAAATAGGCAATCACGCCGATGGCGCTGATGTATTTTTGATATCCGCCCAAAAGCTGCAAGCCTGTGGTGAGATAAATCTGATAGGAAATGAAAAAGACGAACCCGGAAGCAAACAAATCCCGCAGTGTCTGCCGGGATGCCTTTGTTTCCTTTGTTTTCATCAAAAGGACTAGACAAAGGAGCGCAATGAATAGGTTGAGGACGATATTATCCCAAACTAGTAAATCGCTGATCTGCTCGACGAACACGTGAAAAGCATCTCTCAGCCAGCCCGTCAGGCTAAAGCTGGGAATTTCCTGATATCCGGGAGAGGCGATCGCATTGAGGTAGGCTCCGTTTGTAAACATGAATGCTGCACCGGCGATACAGGAAATGGCATAGAGCAGGCTTTCCACATGCAGCTTCTTTTTGATCAGGCTGCATACGAGCAGCATCAGAAGGGACATTGCAACCATATAGAGCGTCACATGCTCTACAAAAAGCTGTCCTGCGAATCCTGTAACAAGAATAAGAGCGGCATGCCATACCGTCAATGCCGGTGCGTCCGGCCGCATGCTGCGCCGGATGATCACCAGAAAGAGCAAAACAAATACCATGGAGGGGACATAATTTGCAAAACCGGAAGCCCATGAGAATACTTGCCGGAACATTGCTGAAGGCATTAGAAAGAACAGAAGCGGGATAAAGAGGCAGGTGGACCGGAAAAGCCCTGCGCCGGCCTTCTGCATCAGATAGATTAGGAGTGTCAAAACCAATGCAAAGGCAACCGCATTGAGAAAGTGCGAGCGAGAGAGACCAAGGATCAGCAGGTTACCAAGATATCTTCCATTGTAATTCCGAAAGGAGTTACTCAGCCGTTCTAATCCAATATGGCTTCCCCAGGCCCAATCATCCCCTTGCATAGGGAAAAAACAGGCGAGCGCGGTTAATGCGGCAAAAAGAAGGCCGAACAGGAGAAACTCCAGAAATTCCGGGCGCCGGTACCAGATGCTTGCCCGGAGAGGACGATTTATTTTTTCAGATTGGTACATTTCACCATAATCCCCCTTTTTATAATTATCAATCCAAAAAATCCTTGAGCTTTTTGCTGCGGCTCGGATGGCGCAGTTTGCGGAGCGCTTTTGCCTCGATCTGGCGGATGCGCTCGCGGGTCACGTTGAACTCCTTGCCGACTTCCTCGAGGGTGCGCGGATGGCCGTCCTCCAGACCAAAGCGCAGGGCGAGGACCTTTTCCTCGCGCGGCGTGAGCGTTTTGAGCACGTCGCCGAGCTGTTCCTTTAAAAGCAGCATGGATGCCGCGTCCGCCGGGGCGAGTGCGTCGTCGTCTGGGATGAAATCGCCCAGATGGCTGTCCTCCTCTTCGCCGATGGGCGTTTCGAGGGAGACCGGCTCCTGTGCAACGCGCAGGATTTCACGCACCTTGTCG
>DAWDUP010000086.1:0-9537 GCA_052346825.1 Candidatus Fimivicinus sp.
TCTCTGCACAGGCCTTCGCAGCCTGTTGGGCATCAAACAACCCAAAAACAGTCGGCCCGCTGCCGCTCATGCAGCAACCGAGTGCCCCATATTCGCGCATCGCAGCCTTGATTGCCACCCGTTCCGGAACGTCGATGACCTGCTCAAACACATTCCCCACCAAGCGGGCCGCTCCCTTTAGGTCCTCCGCGAGCAGAGCGTTCAGCATCCCGCGCTTGTCCGGCGCGCGCAGATGCGGCGCGGTATCACACAGATGATAGGCCTGAGCGGTGGAAATACCCTGCGCGGGCTTTGCAAGCACAATCCAGCAGTCCGGCAGCTCGGGCACGGGCGTGAGCAGCTCGCCGATATGCTGCGCGAGCATCGTGCCGCCCTGCAGACAAAACGGGACGTCTGCACCGAGCGTCAGGCCGATTTTATTGAGCGTACGCTGCTTCAGATTCGTCCCATACAGCTGGTCAAGAGCCAGCAGCGTCGCTGCTGCATCCGCGCTGCCACCGGCAAGCCCGGCTGCAAAGGGGATTATTTTATCGATGGCAATCGAAATTCCGTCATTCGACACACCGGTGGCTTCAAAAAACGCCTGCGCAGCTTGAAACGCCAGATTCGTCTCGTCCGCAGGAAGGCGTGCATCTGTGCAGGACAGGCAGATTTCTCCCGTTCCTGTGCGTTCCACTGTTATCGTATCGTATAAATTAACAGACTGCATCACCATCCACAGGCTGTGATAGCCGTTTTCAAGCCGTTCAATAATATCGAGCATCAAATTGATCTTTGCCGCCGCTTTGACGGTAACGTGCATGAGACCGCCGCCTTTCCAAATTCGGAGATTTTTTTATTTTATTCTACCATAAAGCTTCTTGTCAGGAAAGTTTCCTCGAGAAATTCACGACCGGAAAGATTGTCAAACGGCACATTCGGTGGTAAAATGGAAAAATAATTGTGCGTTTTCTAACCTACAGAAGCGATCTGAAGATCAAAACATAGCCGATTCAGGAGGATCATGATTTGGAACGATTATACATTCTCGTACCAGAGCAGGGGCAGCTGCCCAGATGGCAAGACGCCTGCCGAACCCTGGAAGCAGACTGCACGGTATCCGTTGCCGGCGAAAACATGAGGGCCGCCCTAGACGTTGCCCTGCATAGCGGGGCGGACTATGTCCTGCTTCCGCAAAAGGGCTATTCCCCCGCGGCATTCACAGCGATCTGGAAACGGCATTCTAAAAGCGACTGCCTTGTTGGAGAGGATGGCAAAGGATTCACCGTATGGCTTGCTAAGGTGTTGCTCTCCTATTTTACAATGCGCTGGCTCCCGTCCGGCGCCCCGGCTTTTGTGCTAATCAAGGCGGACAAGCTGAGGCCGCTGCTTGCCTGTATCCCGCAAAAAGGCCCGGGGGCCGCCTCCTTTCTCGCGGCGGCGGCCGAATATGCCGGTCTTTCGGTGGAATGGGTCCCCTTTGAAACTGCCACTTGTGCGGGAAACGTTTTTTCCTGGTTCCTGCTGCATATTTTCACCGCTTACGGCTCCTATCTGCATGCCGGAGAACACATGCGCGCATTGGAAGCTCCTGCAGAGGAAAGGCCGGACCATGGCTATCACACGGCCTTTGAAAAGCTGACAAGCCTGTTTAACCACGAAATCGTCAGCTATGTTTTCTTTGGCTTGCTCACGACCGTCGTCTCGATGGGCTCCTTCTATATTTTCAATCAGCTTCTAGGGACAGAGCTTTTCCTGAAGGACAAAAATTATCTGGCCGCAAATGTGCTCTCATGGATCGCTGCAGTCCTGTTTGCCTTCGTGACCAATAAAATTTTTGTCTTCAGCAGCCGCAGCTGGAAGGCGGCGGTGGTGTGGAAGGAATTCGCAGGCTTCGTTTCGGCCCGGCTTTTCTCCCTGCTCGTGGATATGGGCCTGATGTATCTATTCATCAGCATCATGGGCATGCATGAGATGCTCGCAAAATTCATCGTCCAGATCGTGATCGTTATCATCAACTATGTATTCAGCAAGCTATTCATCTTTCAGAAAAAGAAAAGATAAAGCCCTGATGGGAAGATTACAAAACACATAAATCATCAGACCGGTCGGAATCCCGCATGGCGTTTCTTACAAATTGGTTAAAAGCGTTTTAACAATAGACGCGTGCGGCTTCTCATGATATAATCGCAGGGTAGCATCGGTGAACAGGGGCAGGTTTACCGGGCCGCAGGGCGAAGGCTGGCTGCCGCCAGCCGAGGCGAGAACGCGGCAAACGTAGCTTTGCGGTTGCCGGGCGGCGCTGTTTCCCCTTGTTTATCGATGCTACGTTTCAAAATTTTCATAAGGCGGCTCTGCCTTATGGATATATCGAGGAATCTCACATGATCAAAAAAATCGCTACATATTTTATGGTCACGCTGATGACCCTGATCTTCCTTCTGGACATCCTGACGGTTGCGCTGTATAACCATTATGAAAAGCGTTATCCTGTCACGCCGGAACCTGTCGTAAAGACGGTCGGGGCGGACCGGATTCATTTTCTGAATACTGGCAATTCCGATGCCATTCTGCTGGAAAGCGACGGCCATTTCGCCCTCATCGACGCGGGCGATTCCTCCGATAACTACCGCCGTAAGCACGGCGCGCTCGGCTATGAGCAGATCGTCCGGGACTATGTAAAAAAAACGGCGGTCAATGCAGAGGGCAAGGTCGTCCTCGATTTCATCCTGCCGACCCATTATCATTATGATCACATCGGCGGCTTCCGCTGGATCATCAACGATCCGGACATCACGATTAAAAAAGCATATCTCAAGCCCTTTAACCCGGGGATTCTCAACCGTATGGAGGCTAGGAAATGGGGGCTCGATATCGTCTATCGCGAGACGGCAGACGCGCTTGAGAATCGGAATATCCCCATTGTATCCAATCTGCCGGACGAGCCCTTTTCCTTTGGCAGCTTTACATTGCAGTTTTTCAATACTGTGACCGACATGTCGAAGCCGCATGCGGGTGAAAACGTCAGCTCCGTCGGTGTAAAGATCACGAAGGGCAGCCGCACCGCTTTCCTCGCAGCGGACATTTCTGCGGAAGGCGACCTTGAGAATAGGATGGCGCCGCTTGTCGGTAAGGTTGATCTTCTGAAGATTGGGCACCACGGCTATACCACTGCGTCCAATCCCAACTTTATCCGCACGCTTCACCCAGAGATTGCGATCG
Organism: Candidatus Fimivicinus sp.; assembly: GCA_052346825.1. Classification (GTDB taxonomy): domain Bacteria; phylum Bacillota; class Clostridia; order Oscillospirales; family Acutalibacteraceae; genus Fimivicinus. The sequence goes on from DAWDUP010000086.1 coordinate 3,202, forward strand.
TCACCAACCAGCTCGGCAAAATCTATCCCAACGTCAAATGGAATCTGGTCATGATCGCACACGCTTCGATTTATGCAACAGTCAACCACAACGGCATCATCACCACCTTTACGGACGACGGTCAAATCATCCTGACGGATCATATCCATGACGCAAGCGCAAAGATCACCGTCAGAGATTGATCGTGCGGTTGCTCAATAAAATTGCGGCATCACCTTCAGGCCGCCTCCCAACCGGAACGCTGGGTTCTACCGTCCCATCGGTACTGGTCGTCGTGCTCTTTCGTATTACAGCATAAAATAACCCAACTGCGTTTCCAGGTATATACATGCGCGTACATGTGCACATCGGTTTTTTTCACGATATGCCATGGCCGCGCATTTTTGATCCGAAGGGCTTGCTTTTATACAAAAATCTGATAGACTTATCTCATAATCAATTACTAAACTCATGATAAAAATGAATCTTTTTGAGGAGGCCATTCCATGAACGTCAATATCATGGGAAAGATTGCAAAGGGAATCGCCGCAATGATCACTTTCTATTCCGGGCGAAAGGCATCTAACCATCCAGTACCGGAGCTCGCGCAGGCCCGCTTCGATGCAGTAACGCAAGCACAGGGCGACTGCTTTACCGTTGGCTACGGCAAAACAGAGATCATGCCCGCGCAGAATGTGGTAACCAATAAATATTGGATCGCCGGATACCGGATCAATAACCGCTGCGAAGGAATCCTCGATCCGATGATGGCGCACGCTGTTTGGATCGACGACAATTCCGGAAAGGGCGGTATCGTACTCGTCTCCGTGGATTGCGTAGGGCTGCTGCGCAAGGATGTGGAGGCCATGAAAGCCGGGCTTTCCGATTTTGTAAAGCGTACAGGCTGCCGCTCCATCAATATCATGAGCACCCATACGCATGCCGGCATCGATACGATGGGCATGTGGGGTCCGCTGCCCAAAACGGGCCGCAATCCGGCATTTATGCAGATTCTATACGCAGGGGTGAAAAGGTGTGTGGAGGCTGCTTACGAGAATCGCCGCGCCGGCAATCTCTACTGGGGCAAAAAGACGATTCACGGCATTCAGAAGGATTCTCGCCTGCCGGAAGTCTTCTGTGAAGATATTACCCGCGTGCGCTTTGTGCCGCGGGATGGAGGAAGGGAAATTTATCTCATCAATTTCGCTGCGCACCCGGAATCCATGGGTGGTAAAAATTCTCTGATCAGTGCGGATTTCCCATGTTATCTGGCGCGGGAAATTGCGCGGCGCGCGGGAGCGGACACCATTTATTTCAGCGGCGCCATCGGCGGCCTGATCGCGATGCAGCCCCTGTCAGAGGATCACATTGAATCCACAGAGCTGGCCGGGCAAAAGCTTGCAGAAACAGCCTTGTCCATCGATCAGGAGACCAAGCTCTCCCCGCGTATCAGCCTAATCCGGCAGGAATTTTATATTGGTGCGGACAATTACATCCTCCTCGCCGCCGCCAAGGCCGGCATCATTCCGGCGGACGCCTACGCCACGGGAAAGAGCGCGCTGAACGTCTCTTTAAAAACCGAACTCACCTATGTGGAGATCGACCGTCTCAAAATCCTGTTGATCCCAGGAGAAATCTACCCGGAGCTGGTATACGGCGGCTATCTGAGCGCAAAGGAATCCGCACAGGGCGCACCGGCAAGCGTCAATCCTCCGCCTCTGCGGGAGATTGCCGAGGACGATGAGCTCGTGGTATTCGGCCTCGCCAATGATGAAATCGGCTATATTGTCACCCCAAACGATTTTTACCTGAATGAGCAGGCGCCCTACCTGGATAAAGCGGTCGATCGACTGGGGCGAAAGCATTACGAAGAAACGAATTCCCTCGGCCCGCGTACAGCGAACCGAATCGCAGAGGTTTTTGCAGAGATGATGGAGACGGTTCGCAGGGCAAAGCAGGAAGAACCTTTGCATGCAAAACGCTAAGGAAACCAAAAGGGCGCATCGCGAAAAGTGTGTTTTCGGCACGCCCTTTTGGTTCCATGTAAATGTTTCAAAGCATGGCATGCAAATACCTTATGCCTCGTGATTGACCACGATTTCCCCTTTTACAATCACCATCCGGATCTCCATGTTCCGATCAAGCACGAGCAGGTCGGCCCGCTTGCCCTGTGCAATGCTTCCCGTCTCTTTGTCCGCATGAATCACACGGGCCGGATTGATTGTGCAGGATTTCAGCGCCTGGCGAAACGGAATGCCGAAGCGCAGTACATTGCGAAACTCATCATAAAGGTTCGTCGTGCTTGCTGCGATTGTTCCATCCTCCAGCAGAGCTTTTCCATCGCGCACATAGACCGTTTGCCCGCCCAGCTCAAAATCACCGTCCGCCAACCCGGAGGCCATCATCGCATCGCTGACGATCACGGTTCGATCCTCGCCGAGGATACGGAAGGCAATCCGCAGGGTGGCGGGCGCGATATGGAAGCCGTCGCAGATGAGCTCTGCCGTAACCGCATCGTTGTCGAAGACCGCACCGACCACGCCAGGCGCGCGGGAAGAAAGCTGTGTCATGGCATTGAACAGATGCGTCGCGTGGGAAAAGCCCGCGTCAAACGCCTTGGCAGCCGTCTCATAATCGGAATTAGTGTGCGCCGCGGACACCGTACAGTAAGTCTTGGCCCGTGCGGCGAATTCATTCGCACCGTTAGCCTCTGGAGCGACATCTACCAGACGCACCGGGCAGATTTCATACAGCTTCAAAAATTCGTCAAAATCCGGATTTCGGATATAATTCCCACACTGCGCACCTTTTTTAGCGGCAGAAATATACGGACCCTCCAGATTGATTCCCTGTATGTATGCCCCACACTCATGGCCGCGGTAATTGCGCGCAACCTGCAGGCTCTCTGCAAGCTGTTCAAAGGGGAGCGTCATCGTCGTAGGGCAAAAAGAGGTAACACCATGATGTGCAAGATGCCGCGATATCCCGGCGAGCGATTCCTCCCTTGCATCGCAGGTATCGCCGCCCATCGCACCGTGCGTGTGGATATCGATGAAGCCGGGTGCCACCGTACAGCCGGAAAGGTCGATCCCCCTTCCCCGCTGCGTCCCTCCCACCTCGGTCAGGATGCCATTTTCAATTGCAATATCGCCCTTCTGGGGCAAAAACGCTTCGTTATAATATACCGTATTCTTTAGAATCATAGAAACGTCTCCTATTCCTCGCGTGGTTACCGGGCTTCGCCCGTCGCTCCCAGTATAACACAACCGAATAGGAAAATCCATACCTATAAAAAGAGGCGGGATCTGTTGCAAAACGCACATATACAGAGCGAACTAAGGCGTGTTGCCAGATGCATATTTTTACATCCTGCAACGCGCCCCTTTTGATCTAGATATGAAGCTGCCTGCGCAGTCTCACCTGAATGCCTTCGTTTGACTGTTTCAATTGCAAAACGGCGCGCACTGCCCGCAGCGCCGCAAACGCAATCATCAGGCCGATGACGACCTTTTTGAGCACGCTCAGTATCCGCAGCGTATTCGAGGCGAGTGCCAGCATCTGAAGATCCCGCAGCATTTCGTCCATGAGTATCCCCCCTCTGGCTATCCGTTTGTCAGAAGCACACCGTGCGCAATGCCTGGAATCGTCTCACCCTGTTTGGCGGACACTGCGCTCATGAGCGCACCGGTGCCTACAAACAAAACGCGCTTGAACTCACCCTGCTTGAGCCGGCTTAAGATATAGGAGCATACCACGCAGCCGCTGCAGCCGCAGCCGGAAGCGCCCGCATTGACGTCCTGCTCATCCAGATTGTAGAGCATCAGCCCGCAGTCCGCGTGCACGCTCGCGATATCGATTTGGTAATCCTTACGCAGCAGCTCAATGAGCAGCTTGGAACCCACTGCGCCGAGATCACCTGTGAGGATCATATCATAATCCTCGGGGACCGTGCGGGTATCATGCAGGAAGGCAGCAATGGTCGAGCTTGCCGATGGCGCCATCGCCGCGCCCATGTTGTTTGCGTCCTTGATGCCGAGATCCTGCATCTTGCCGATAATGACGGATTCCACGTGCGGCCCTTCTCCGGTCGATGCAAGCACTGCCGCACCGGCTGCCGTCGCAGTCCACTGCGCTGAGGGCGGGCGCTGGCCGCCGTATTCCAGCGGCAGACGGAATTGCCTTTCCGCCGAGCAGAAATGCGACGAGGTGGAGGCAATCGCCAGCCCCGCCGTACCTGTATCAATGAAGATAGAGGCCATCAAAAGTGAAAGCGCCATCGTGGAGCAGGCACCGTAAAGCCCTGCAAATGGCATATCCAGCTCCCGGAGTCCGAAACAGGTGCCGATACACTGGTTCAGCAGGTCGCCTGCAAAAATGACGTCCACATCCGCGGGGCTCTTCTGAGCCTTGCTCAGTGCACGGATCACTGCTTCCCGGTGCAGCTTGCTTTCTGCCTTTTCCCAGGAGATCTCGCCCAGTGTCGTGTCTTCAAAAATATGGTCAAATTCAGCCGCTAAAGGGCCTTCGCCCTCTTTCTTTCCCGCAACCGCCGCAAAGCCCCGCACGACGGGACGGGAAGGCAGCGTAATGGTATATCTTCCTGTCCTGATTGCCATGTTTTCTTATCAGTCCTTTCTAAAACAGCCGGAAGATCCAGAGGATCAACCCATAGAGCACTGCTGCAGCCGGGCCGTATAAAATTACCGGCCCGGCCACGGAGAAGATCTGCGCGCCGGTGCCGAGGATACGGCCCTCGCTCTGGAATTCCATGGCCGGAGAGACAACCGCATTGGCAAAGCCGGTAATCGGCACAACCGTGCCTGCGCCCGCATGCCGGGCAATTTTATCAAACACTCCAAATGCTGTCAGTATCGCCGTAATGGCGATGAGTGTAATGGAAACCGTTGTTTTCGCCTGATCCTCGCTCAGATGCGCCATCAGATAAAGGCTGTTAAGCACCTGCCCGATCACACAGATCAGCCCGCCGATCAGAAAGGCCTTGAGCATATTGACCACCTTATGAGAGGGCGGTGACGCCTGATCCGCCATTTTGCTGTATTCATTTCCTGTAACCGCCATAAAAACGTCTCCTTTTTATTCAGATGACATCCATGTCATAACGTTATTTTCTCCGCAGTATAGAAAGTTATACGTCGCAAAACGGTACACAGCGAAAAAGAAGCTTGATTTGATTTGTTTACGTATTGGGTTATATGGAGAAAGGCATTTTATCATTCACAGTTCGTTTACAATTTTTTCTTAACTTGCACACATGCGCCGTTTATTATAAAATCCGTATGATGGCATCGGTAAACAAGGGGAAACAGCGTCGCCCGGCAGATGCCCTCGGCATTTCACTTAAAACCGTTGTTGCCCTGTTCGATGTTATGTCCCCTATTGCTAGCTGGAGGAGTGGTTATCTTGCCGCTGATCGACATCCGCAATGTTTACAAAATTTACAATCCCGGTGAGAATGAGGTCCATGCGCTTGACGGCGTAACCCTGAAAATCGAGCGGGAGGAGTTCGTCGCCATCGTAGGGCAGTCGGGCTCCGGGAAATCGACGCTGATGAATATGATCGGATTGCTCGATTCACCCACCAGTGGGGAATATTATCTCGACGGAGACGACGTTTCTCAGCTTTCTGACGATAAGCTATCGGAAATCCGCAATAAGCAGATCGGCTTTATTTTTCAGGGCTTCAATCTGATTCCCAGCCTGACTGCACAGGCGAATGTGGAACTCCCGCTGGTCTACCGCGGTATGGCGGCGCAGGAGCGGCATGAGCTCTCCGTTAAAGCGCTTGAGCGCGTAGGGCTCGGGCATCGCCTGGATCACCGCCCTGCCGAGATGTCCGGCGGACAGCAGCAGCGTGTGGCGATTGCGCGCGCCGTGGCCGCACGCCCTCCCGTCATTCTGGCCGACGAGCCCACCGGCAACCTCGATTCACATTCCGGCAAGGAGGTCATGCGTATTCTGCACGAGCTCAGCGAGGAGGGGCGTACCGTTGTTTTGATCACGCATGACAACGGAATTGCAGCGGAGGCAAAGCGCGTCGTCCGGATTCAAGACGGCAAGGTCGTCGATGACTATCTCAATACCTGATCAGATCCATCCAACTGATCATTATACGTAAAGCGCTCCCGGGCAGAAGTCCGGGAGCGCTTAGTTTGTAGATAAAGTATAAGAGAAGAAAAAAGTGCACAAAAAGCATGATTTCTGATCGGTTTCGGAACCGGCATCTTTATGCGCCGCTGGGCGCTTTCGGAAGGCCGAGGCAGCAACTTCAGAATCTTTCTGCAGGTGCTGCCTTGGCCTTCAGTAAGATTCTTGAGCCGCAGAAAGTTGTCAGTGCTA
>DAWDUP010000087.1:0-1933 GCA_052346825.1 Candidatus Fimivicinus sp.
CTTCATTGGCTTTCTCCCCACGACTTCGCTGTCCAATATGTTTGACAATCCTACATCCAAAAAAATGAAAGTACTCCGTGGCACTTGCGTCCTATTTGAGAAAATGCTATAATAATATGGTTTTATCTGCGCTGACTTTTGTGCGGGAAACCAAATTTCTAGCCGAAAGGCTTTGGAGTGAAAGATCGTTATCATGAAACATTACGACGTTGTCATCATCGGCGCAGGCCCCGCCGGTATTTTCACCGCGCTGGAGCTCTATAAGCACGCTCCCGAAACCTTGCGCGTGCTGGTCGTGGACGAGGGCATCAATATTGAGCACAGGCGCTGCCCCGCGCGCAAGCATGGCGTGTGCGTGCGCTGCAATCCCTGCAATATCATGAGCGGATGGGCTGGCGCCGGTGCATTTTCAGACGGCAAGCTCTCCCTCTCCGAGGAGGTTGGTGGCAATCTCGTTAATTACCTCCCTGTCGACGAGGTGCGGACGCTGATTCATTATGCAGACTCCATGTATCTCGATTTCGGCGCCCCAAAGGAGGTTTTTGGCCTCAATGACAAAAAATCCGATGAGATCGCCTATGAGTGCAGCAAGCACAATATCCATCTTGTGCGCTGCCCGGTGCGCCACATGGGGACGGAATACTCCTATGAGGTGCTCAAGGCCATGTATGACCATCTGATGAAGATCGATGGCTTCACCTTTTTGGAGCGTACACATGCAGACCCCATTATCGATGAAAACGGAACCGTAACCGGCGCCCGTCTGACGGACAAGGACGGCAATACAGAAGACGTTTCCGCCCACTATGTTGTTGCGGCCCCGGGGCGCGGCGGAGCGGAGTGGCTGGCAGGCATTGCGCATGAGCACAACATCTCCACGCGCAACAACGAAGTGGATATCGGCGTGCGTGTTGAGGTGCCGAATTCGGTGATGGACAACCTAACCAAACACCTATATGAGGCGAAGATGGTCTATTATTCCGACACGTTTGAAAATAAGGTGCGCACCTTCTGTATGAATCCCGGCGGAATTGTCAGCGAAGAGCACTATAACGCAGGCTTCAACAATACCTTTGAGCAGAGTATCGCCGTGGTCAACGGGCACAGCTATGCGGACGAATCCTCCCACACGGAGAATACGAATTTCGCCATGCTTGTTTCCACCTCCTTTACAGAGCCGTTCAATCAGCCGATCGAATACGGGCGCTATATTGCGCAGCTGGGTAATATGCTCACCGGCGGTGGGATTATGGTGCAGCGGTTGGGTGACCTTTTAATGGGCCGCCGCACGGACGAATCCCGCCTGCGCAAGTCGACGACCCGCGCTACCCTGACGACTGCGGTGCCGGGTGACCTTTCCTTTGTGCTGCCGCATCGCCATCTGACGAGCATCATCGAGGCGCTGCGCGCATTTGATAAGGTGGCACCAGGCCTGTATTCCAAGAATACGCTGCTCTACGGGGTGGAGGTCAAATTCTATTCCTCCAAGCTTTCCGTGGATCAGAATTTTGAGACGACGGTCGAGAATTTCTATGCGATCGGCGACGGCGCGGGCATTACACGCGGCCTGATGCAGGCGAGTGTGACGGGCATCGTCGTAGCAAGGGATATTGCGAAAAAGCTGGGGATGTAACCCTCATTTTATGCGATTTCAATGAAAATACCGGCTAACTCCACGTGGAAGATGGAGCCAGCCGGTGTAATAAAGCTATTCTATGTTTCGTTTTTTATTTATATCGTGTCTACTTAGCATCGGTAAACAGGGGCATCAAGGCCACAGGCCTCGGCAAACGTGGCTTTACGGCTGCCGGGAAGCCTGTTTCCCCTTGTTTACCGATGCAACATGGTGCGGGCCACCATTTCATTTGGCGGCAGCCTCGCTCATCTAAATAGGAATCCGTTTCGAAATCAGCTCGTTAAGGCTCTCTATTGC
>DAWDUP010000087.1:1943-9349 GCA_052346825.1 Candidatus Fimivicinus sp.
TGGAGGCCTCCTTCTGCACGCGTTTCTCCAGCTTTTTCGCCCTGCGCGCCTCTTCCTTCTGTGCAAGCCACGGCTCTATCTTCATAATGAGAACCACCAAGAGGGTAATCAGAAGGATGACGGCCATAATGCCGCCCATTCCTTTGCCCATAATGCCGAGCGAGGTCATAAAATTGCTCATCCGATCCGCCCACGGAATGGATAAAAGCATGAATTCAGCCATTAAAATTCTCCTTTCCCGTCCTTATTTGAAGAAGCCGAGGATCACGCCGCCCGCAACGACGGATGCGATCTGACCGGATACGTTCGCTCCAACTGCCTCCATGAGCAGGTGGTTTTCCTTATCCTCTGCAAGTCCCATTTTTTGAACGACGCGCGCCGCCATCGGGAAGGCGGAAATACCTGCTGCGCCGATCATTGGGTTGACCTTATTTTTCGTAAAGAGGTTGAGAATCTTTGCAAACATGACGCCGCCAAAGGTATCAAATACGAAGGCCAGCAGGCCAAGGACAATGATCATCAGCGTTTCGATTGTAACGAACTGCTCGGCACGCATGCTGAAGGAGATCGTAATGCCGAGGAGCAGCGTGATGATATTGGCAAATTCATTCTGCGCGGTCTCCGATAGGCGCTTGAGCACGCCGCATTCACGCAGGAGATTGCCGAACATTAAAAAGCCAACAAGAGAGACGGACATTGGGGCGACCAAGCCCGCGATGATGGTAACCATAATGGGGAACAGGATGCGCGTACGCTTGGAGATCGTCTTCGCCTTAACATGCGGCATCCGGATGAGGCGTTCCTTCTTTGTAGTGATCGCCTTGATGACGACCGGCTGAATAATCGGTACCAGCGCCATATAGGAATAAGCCGCCACGGCGATCGCGCCGACATAGGTGGAGCCGAGCACCTGGGAAACCAGAATGGAGGTCGGGCCGTCTGCCGCCCCGATCATGCCGATCGAGGCCGCGTCCTTGAGATCGAAGCCCAAAAGCGTTGCAGCCGCAATGGCAAAGAAAATGCCGAACTGAGCTGCCGCGCCGAACAGAAACATCTTGGGATTGGAAAGCAACGGGCCGAAATCGATCATCGCGCCGATACCGATAAACAGCAAAATCGGCAAGGCCTCAGAGGCCTCGATCCCCACTTCAAACAGCCACTGGATAATACCGTGCGTCTCTCCTACACCCTGCATAACCTGATCGAGCACTCCGCTGAACGGAAGATTGACCAGAATCGCGCCGAAGCCCATAGGCATGAGCAGCGCAGGCTCAAAATCCTTGCAGATAGCGAGATAGATGAGGACGCCTCCCACAATGTACATCACAACCTGCTGCCAAGTAATCGCAAGCAGCCCTTCCCAAAGGAAGCTCATTTGTTACATTCCCCCTGTATTTTTGGAGTCTTATTGAAAAAACGAGACCTGTGTTCCTTGCTTTCGGAAACACAGGTCTCGTCATTTCATGCTAAACCAGAAGTACGCTCAGCCGGGTACTCCACGATGTTGATTTAACCGCACCACAGCCGTTGCTTGCTACAATGCCGACTACTCCCCCATTTATTTAGGTTTATTATAAACAAATCGTTCCCTCCTGTCAATCAAAAGGAAGGAAATTAACGGAATTGTCTTCCAATCAGGTCTTCCTCAAATCCGCATCCAGAAGGAAGCGGACAGCCAGTGTTGAACTGGAATACAGGGCAAACACGATCACCGGCAGGGAATATGGCAGCAAAAGCACACAGAGCAGGAATGCTGCCGTTATCAGCAGTGCGCCGGGCAGCGCATGCTGCGGGAAGGACAGGGAGAGAATCCACGCTTTTTTCCATGCAGACAGCGCTGTTTCTGCATACAGCGGAAAAAGATAGGCCGCCGCGCCGCATAAAAGCAGCCATGTTGCGCATGCGCATGAGACCCCCGCATACCGCCAAACGCTCTCCGGCAGCAGAACCGCCGCCGCACCGGCCGCACAAAGGGCAGCGCAGCAGCCTCCCAGAAACAGCCCGGACCAAAAGCAGGGCCAAAACGTCTTCCGGAAGGCCGCCCAGTAATCCTGCCAGAGCAAAATCGGCTCATTCCGCACAAGCTTTCCTGTAATCGCCGCCAGCGCGCCGAGCGCGGGGCCGGTGGTCAAAATGGGCAGGCAGGATAGGAGAAAGAGCAGATTGAGCTTTACAAGCGTAAAGCCCTCCCGCCAAAGCAGGAGCACAAATCGTGCAAACGCCGCCTTCGGCTCTTTCTGAGGCGCATCGTTTGCCTTACCCTCATACAGTAAATGGTATAAATTCATGCAAACCGCCTCCCCGCAGCTTATCCCTTAACCGCGCCCTCTGTAACGCCCTTGATGATATATTTCTGGCAAAAGAGATAGAAAATCACGATTGGCGCCATACACATGAGCAGCCCCGCCGTGGCAAGATCCCAGCGCTTGGAAAACTGCCCAAAGAACAGGAAGGTCTTCAGCGGCAGCGTCTGCCAGCCCGGCTTATTGATCACGAGCTGTGGCAGCAGGAAGTCGTTCCAGATCCACATGGCGTTGAGGATTGCAACGGTGATCAGAATCGTCTTGAGCAGCGGAAAAACAATGAGGAAGAAGGTCTGCACCATATTGCACCCGTCAATGCGCGCCGCCTCCTCAAGCTCCACCGGCACATTTTTGATGAAGCCATGCAGCAGAATGATTGAGAGGCTTGAGCCGAAGCCCAGATACATAAAAACCAGCCCGGGGCGGTTCATCAGGTTCAGCCCATCCATGAAGCGCACGAGCGGCAGCATCACGCACTGAAAAGGGATCAGCGTTGCAGCCGCATAGAGAAGAAAGATAAAGGAGCTTATCTTCGTCTTATAGCGTGCGAGCACCCACGCGGCCATCGAACAGAAGAGTAGGAGCAATACAATCGAGCTCACCGTAATGACAACGGAATTGCCAAAGGAGGTGAAAAAATCGAGCTTTTCATACGCCTGGGGATAGTTCTGCGCGGTAAAGGTTTCCCGGTTCGGCCAAGCAAGCACATTGAGATAGATATCCTTCAGGGATTTGAAGGAGTTGATGATCAGGATAAAGATTGGAGAGATAAAAAAGGCGCACAGCACCAGCCCGAAGGCAGTCAGGGCACCGCGGCCGATTTTTTTTGCCGTCATTACATCTCCACCTCCTTCTTTTTGCTGAAGTACAGCTGCGTCAGCCCGATCGCCGCCACGATAATGAGGAAAATAACCGCCTTCGCCTGCGCAAGGCCCAGATTGTTAAAGCGAAATGCCGTATTGTAAATATTGAGCGCGATCATCTCCGTTGAGTCAAAGGGGCCGCCATTGGTCAGCGCCAGATTCTGGTCATATAGCTTGAAGCAGTTGGACAGCGATAAAAACAGGCCCACGGTAAAGGCCGGCGCGACCAGCGGCAGAGTGATGCTTCTGAGCTTCTGCCAACCGTTCGCGCCGTCGATCTCCGCGGCTTCAAGAAGGTTGTCCGGGATATTTTGGAGCTGTGCGATATAGATGATCATCATATATCCGGAGAGCTGCCAGGTCACAACGATCAGCAGGCCGATGAAGGACGTCGGCGTGTCAGACAGCCATCCCTGCAGCCAGGAAATTCCTGTTGCCTTGCCGATCGCCTCAAACGCCTGTACAAAGATAAACTGCCAGGTAAAGCCGAGCAGAATGCCGCCGATGAGATTCGGCAGAAAGAACACGCCGCGCATGAGCGTGGTGCCTTTGATCTTTGCCGTAACGAGCAGTGCGAGGCCGAATCCGACCAAATTCACACTGACGACGGCGCACACGGCAAAGACCGCTGTGAATCCAAAGGAACGCCAAAACTGCGGATCGTTTCGAAACACTTCAATATAATTTTTGAATCCTACAAAATTGACGTTGCCGGAAATTCCATTCCAGTCGGTCAGGGAATAGCCGAGTCCTGTTACCGCCGGCAGCAACTCGACGATCGTGAAAGCCAGCAGAGACGGCAGCAGGAAGCACCAGTAACCCAGTTTTGATTTTTTCACGCAGGGTCCTCCTCACAAATGGAATCTGCCGCCGTGCGGCCGTTGAAACGGCGTATGCAGGGACCGCTGCAAAACGCATCTTCATGCATTCCACTGCAGTCTCTGCCCGCCAGGCGATCAACTTATTTGCGGTCTGCGGCCCACTTGGCCTTTGCGTCACCGACAAGCTTATCCCAGGTCACCTTTTTGGAGACATAGCTCTGGATCGACGCACCGAGCGTATTCTCGCCCCAGCCTGTCGGTTCTCCCATGAAGACCCACGGCGCGGTTTTGCCCGCATTGGCATATTCGCTCACCGCCGCGCCCAGCGGATCCTTCGGCTTAATGTCCCCGTAATTCGTATAGGCCGGGATAAAATTGAATTCATCCACAACAATTTTCTTTCCCTCTTCCGACTGATAGAGCCAGTTGAGGAAATCCTTCGCGCAGGCCTTGTCCGCATCAGAAGATTTGCTGTTGATGCACCAGTACATCGGCACGCCCACCGGAAGATTTCCCTCGCTGACACCCTTGAGCGGGATCGGAATAATCCCCAGGCGGTCCGCCAGCTTCTGGTCGACCTCTTTGACCTCCGGATAGATCCAATTGCCCTGCTGCACGGCGGCAACGCGCCCGATGGCCAGCCCGCCGCCAACGGACATAGAATAGTCGACCGCGTTGAGCGCCGAGGGGTTGTTTGCATTCTTGGTATATTTGATCTGCAGATCGATCAGGTCTTTGAGCTGAGAGGCATATTTGAAGTCCAGCGTTTTCGCTTCATACGCCTGCTTATTGCTGTCGAACTCCTGTCCTAGGGCGATATTGCCCGTGTGGAGGCCGGTGACCCATTTCTCCTTGACCGGGAATTCGAGCACCGCCTCGAGCGCCGGGAATTTGTCCTTCAGTTCGCCCTTGTCGATTTTTGTCTTTAATTCTCCAAAGGCCTTATCGATTTCATCAAAGGTTTTTAATTTCGACGCATCAATTCCTGCTGCCTCGAAGATATCTTTATTATAGATAAATCCGTAGCCCTCAATCGCATAGGGCATACCATAAATCTTGCCGTCCAGTGTCACGTCGTCGAGCAGGCCTTCGACCACATGCTTCGTCCAGCTCTCGCCGCTCAAATCCTCCAGGTTGGAAATCCAGTCGTTGACGTCCTGCGGCCCGCCGACATTGTAAATTTCCGGCTGATCCGCGCCCTGCATCTTTGTGCGCAGAGCCGCGCCGTAATCCGAGCCGCCGCCAACAGTCTCCAAATTAATTTTTACATTGGGATGGGATTTCATATAGCGTTCTGTTGCCGCCTTGAGCGCATCGTTGATTTCCACCTTGAATTGGAAGATATCCACTGTCCCCTTCAGGTCGGTATTCACGGAGCTTCCGGCATTGTTAGTCCCGGCGTTGTTATCTGGCGCCTCCTCCCGTTTGCATGCCGCCAGAGTGGAAACGAGCAGCAGGCATACCAAAAGCACTGCCGTCCATTTTTTCATTGTTCTCATGTTAAAATCCTCCATTTGTCACGAAATTTAAGCGCTTTTTACGCTACGGAACATTCCTATTATGTGGAGGCAAAGTGCCGTTTAAACAAAAATTTTACCGGCCGAACCGCTTTTACGATTGCCGGGCACATTTCGCGGCAATACTACCCTTGGAAAAAGCAGACACTCACAAAGACAGGGGGCCTCTCCATGGCGAGCATCACACTAAAAAATATTGTAAAAACGTATGACAATAAGGTTACAGTCATCCCGGACCTGAATCTGGAAATCCGCGACAAAGAATTTATCATCCTCGTCGGGCCGTCCGGCTGCGGAAAATCCACCACGCTACGCATGATCGCCGGCCTGGAGGAGGTAACCGCAGGAGAGTTGTACATCGGCGAAAAAAAAGTGAATAACGTGGCGCCGAAGGATCGGGATATTGCAATGGTCTTCCAAAATTACGCGCTGTATCCGCATATGACGGTCTATAAAAACATGGCCTTCGGCCTGATGTTGCGCAAAACGCCGCGTGCAGAGATCGATCGTAAAGTGCATGAGGCAGCGAAAATTCTTGGCATTGAGGAATATCTCAACCGCAAGCCCCGCGCCCTCTCCGGTGGCCAGAGGCAGCGCGTAGCGCTCGGCCGTGCCATGGTGCGTAACCCCTCCGTTTTTTTGCTCGACGAGCCGCTTTCCAATCTGGATGCAAAGCTTCGCACCCAAATGCGTACGGAGATCACCCGCCTGCACCAGCATCTGGAGACCACCTTCGTTTATGTCACCCATGATCAGACGGAGGCGATGACGATGGCCGACCGCATTGTGGTGATGAGGGATGGTGTAATCCAGCAGGTCGATACGCCGCAGGCGCTCTATCACAAGCCGCAGAATCTTTTCGTAGCGGGCTTCATCGGCTCTCCGCAAATGAATTTTATCGATGCCTCCGTATCCTTCGAAAGCGGCGACATTTTTCTCAGCTTTGGCCCCTGCCGCATTCGCGTCCCCGCCGCTCTGGCGGCTCACGCACCCCTGAAGCAATATGAAGAAAAGCAAATCATCCTCGGCCTGCGCCCCGAGGACCTGCACACAGAGGATTCCTTTTTGAGCCTTGCCGCTGACGCAAAATTCAACGCGCATGTCGAGCTGGCGGAAATGATGGGGTCAGAAATTTACCTCTATCTGGAGGCGGGCGGGCAAAAGCTGATCGCCCGTACCCCTTCCCGCACACAGATTCAATCAGGCAGCGATATTCAGATCGCTGTCGACGTCAATAAAATTTACCTTTTCGATAAGGAAACAGAACAGGCAATTGGCAAAGAATAAAGGAAAGGACGAGATAACCATGCAAAAAATCACACTGATGCTCGACTCCATCGACCGGGTCAAATCCTTTGTGGAGCTCGTCTCTCGCTATCCCTTTGAAATCGACTTGATTTCTGGCCGGTACACGGTGGATGCAAAATCCATTATGGGGATCTTCAGCCTTGACCTCTCTCAGCCAGTAACGCTGGCCGTGCATGAGGGATCATACGGCGATCTCATGCAGCGGCTGGAGGAATACCGCGCGTAGAACAGTCGCATCGGAGGCATCGTGGGGAAAAGCAATCGCGAAGCGCTGCTGATATTTTTCGCTTTTCGATATTTTTACCCCTTTTGTAACAATCTAAGCACTTACCGGCCATTCGAAATGTCCGGTAAGTGCTTTTTTATTACGAAGCGCAGCGAGTAACAAAGCAAAGGCTGCTATTCGCACGTCAATCAAAGAGATGTGCACCGCTTCCTTATACTGAAAAGCTTACGGCTATTTTTTATAGCGCCGCCGTAATAATGAAAACCAAAAGGGTGCGAAATCTCCTCTCCTATTATTTGACATTGGAAATGCATTTGATATAATAGTTATAAATAAAACTATTCAATATAAAACCATATGAAGGGGAT
>DAWDUP010000088.1:0-9316 GCA_052346825.1 Candidatus Fimivicinus sp.
ATGCCCAACAGGCTGCTAAGGCCTGTGCAGAGAAGCTCAAAACGATTGTACCAGACGTTTTTGCCTGCCGCCCTGTGGAAGAGGGCTGTATCGTAACGGGAGAATCACCGGCCTGACCTGCATGGGAGAAAAATAGAACAGTTTCTAATGTATAATGGAAGAAAGTTCCGTCCATACTCTTGATACCCAAAGAGAGGACGGGATTTTTTATGAAGTTCAAACGAATCGAAGCTGCACTTTTATGTGCCGTATTGCTGGTGTCCATTTGCAGCGTGACGGGCTTCGCCTCTTGTTGTGCGCAGATCCGGGAGAGCGTGCTGCGCCTGCATGTGCTGGCGAATTCAGACAGCGATGCGGACCAGAAGCTGAAATTACAGGTGCGTGACGCTGTCCTTGCGGAAGGTGCGCATATCTTTGACGGCTCCCTGACAGCGGGAGAGGCCGAGCAGGCGATTGAGAAAGCGATCCCACAGCTCGAGCAGGCGGCACACAGCGAGGTGATCGCACGCGGCTATACGTATGATGTTCATATCACGGTCAGTGAGGAATATTTCGATACCCGTACTTATGAAGATGAGGTCACGCTTCCCGCAGGGCGCTACCGGGCGGTACGTGTGATCATCGGTGAAGGGGAGGGGCACAACTGGTGGTGCGTCATGTTTCCGCCGATGTGCCTTCCCGCGGCGCAGGGTGGTGTAGAGCTTGACGATGTGCTGGACAAGCAGGAGGAAAAAATTGTGCGCAGTAATCCCAAATACGAGCCGCGGTTTAAAATTGTCGAATGGATTGAGCGGCTTCGGGAATATCTGCGGGATGAGCCAACAGAAGATGCGACAACGGATTATTTCACCGTGACGCAGCTGCCGGAGGAGACGGCGACGCTGTCTGTCGGGCAGAATCTATTTTCATTTGTTCATAGAATAAAGTCCCATTAGAAAAAAGTCCCGTCGTGAGGGGATTACTGATATGTAACCGCTGCGAAGTCCCTTACTGGACATGATCCGCAACAAATTCATCTGCCAATGCGTTGATTTTACCATGCAGCATATGGGCATTTCCAAGCATCCCAAATCAAATACCACAGATCATTCAGGAGGGAGCCACCTATCGTACCAGAAATCCTATCAAACGCAATGTGTCGTCCAGTACGGTGAATTCGCTCTTGCCCACACCAAAGAAATAAAAAAATCGGCCGTGGCGGTTTTGCCACGGCCGATTTTTGAAATCAACCAATCAATAATTCTCCGCGCGAAGCTCAAAGTAAGCCTGCGGATGCTTGCACACCGGGCAGACCGCCGGAGCATTTTTGCCCACGTGGATGTGGCCGCAGTTGCGGCAGATCCAGACGACCTCGTTCGTGCGTGCAAAGACGACGCCCTTTTCCAGATTTTCAACAAGCTTGCGATAGCGCTCCTCATGCTCCTTCTCGATATCGCCGACCATCTTGAACAGCGCTGCGATCTCGTCAAAGCCCTCGGCCTTCGCCTCTTCCGCAAAGCCCTTGTACATATCGGTCCACTCATAGTGCTCGCCTGCCGCGCCGTCGAGCAGGTTTTCCATCGTGCCGGGGATCTTACCGCCATGAAGCTGCTTGAACCAAATCTTTGCATGCTCTTTTTCGTTGTCCGCGGTCATCTGGAAGATATTTGCGATCTGCTCATAGCCGTCTTTCTTCGCCTGGGATGCATAATAGGTATATTTATTGCGCGCCTGGGATTCGCCTGCGAACGCTGCCATCAGGTTCGCTTCTGTCTTACTTCCTTTGAATTCCATCATGCTGCCTCCTAAAAATAAGATAAGGATTAACTGTATCTATTATACCAATTCTTCTCAAAAAAATCAATGTGATTGGCACCTGACCGCTGTTTTTTTGATCGTTAATGGTACATGGCCGCCAAAACCCGCTCAAAGGCGCGTGCGGGCATGATTTTCCGCAATCCCATCACACCCTTATACATCGCGCCTACGGTCACGCGTACGGGTGGGTTCTCTTTTTCCGCCAACCGGAAGGCGGCAAGTGCCGGCTTCATAGCGGGCACGCCGGTTTCCTCATCATGCGCCATGCGGGCAATCGCACCCTCACAGGCCTGCCGGTAAGGGGAATCTGCCGGCATCGCCATCCTGCGCGCAGCAGTAAAGCCCGTTTTCGTATCACCCGGCTCAATGAGGGCTGCGCGAATACCAAAGGGTCGCGTTTCCATGCGCAATGCTTCCACGTATGCATCGAGCGCATATTTGGAGGAGCTGTAGTGGCTCTGATACGGGATCGGCACGCGCCCGGCAACGGAGCTCATCACGAGCACAAGCCCCTTCCCCTGTGCACGAAGATAAGGCAGTGCTAGACGGTTGACGCGCAGCGTACCGAAATAATTCACTTCGAATTGCGCGCGGACCGCCTCTTCAAACGTATCCTCTGCCGGGCCGGCAATGCCCATGCCTGCACAGTTGAGCACAATCCCTAGGCCGCCTTCGGCCACGGCCCGTTCCACCGCCTGGCGGGAGGATTCTTCATCGCAGACATCCATTTGGATGGACCGGATTTCCCCGCCGTTTTGGCGCTGTTCCACACTCTCTTCACAATGGCGCGAGCCCGCCCAGACCATATAGCCCGCGTCGGCAAACAATTCCGCCGCCGCGCGCCCGATCCCGGAGGATGCGCCGGTAATCAAAATCGCTTTTCCATACGGATATCGCATGACCATACGCCTCCATCATCCCTTTTTCCTCATTTTACCACAGGCTTACAAGCAGGACAATAGCAATCAGCCCATCGCTCCGCTTGACCACCCGCCCCGCAGCGGGTATAATGCAAGCAGGAAATTTGTAAGGAAAATGGAGGTTTGTCATGCGCAGGCAATATTTAGAGCTCGGGAAAATCGTCGGCACTCACGGCGTTCGCGGCGAGATGCGCGTTCAGCCCTGGTGCGACAGCCCCGCCTTTTTTCAGCGGTTTCATACCCTCTATTTCAGTAAGGCCGGCGAAGGCCCCACAAAAGTAATCTCCAGCCGACCGCATGGCAATGTCATGCTGCTCAAGCTCGAGGGGATCAACACAGTTGAAGCAGCGTCCGTACTGCGCGGACGTGTGCTCTTTATGAACCGGGACGACGCTGATCTCGCACAGGGCGATTATTTTATTCAGGATCTGATCGGCTGCCGGGTGATCGACGCGGACACTGGGCGCCTTTACGGGACGCTCACGGATGTGAGCGCCACAGGGGCGAATGATGTCTGGCATGTGCAGGATGGTTCGGGACGGGAATACCTGCTGCCCGCGATCCCGCCCGTCGTCATCAGTGCAGACGTGGATCATGAGGAGATCAAAATCCGCCCGCTCAAGGGAATCTTTGACGGGCCGGAGGAGATAAGAGAGTGAAAAACAAGTTTTTCACTCCAGAGAAAGGATCGATTGGAAACCTATGCGTATCGATATTCTGACCCTCTTTCCCGAAATGTGCGACGCGGTGCTGCGGGAGAGCATCATCGGCCGTGCGCGCGAACGCGGGCTTGTGGAGCTCAATTGCTGCAACATCCGGGACTACACGCTCGATAAGCACAATCGCGTGGACGACACGCCCTATGGCGGCGGCATGGGCATGGTGATGCAGACGCAGCCGATTTACGACTGCTTTCAGGCCCTGTGTAAAGAAGTGGGCAAAAGGCCGCATCTGGTCTATCTTTCCCCGCAGGGAAACGTGCTCACGCAACAGCGTATCAGAGAGCTCTCAGAGTTTGACAACCTCGCGCTTTTGTGTGGTCATTACGAGGGCGTGGACGAGCGCGTCATTGAAGAGCTGGTGGATGAGGAAATTTCCATCGGCGATTACGTGCTCACCGGTGGCGAACTGCCCGCCCTGGTGCTGACAGACGCGGTGTGCCGGATGCTGCCCGGCGTATTGGCCAACGACGAAGCCTTTCAGGAGGAGAGCCATTTTCATTCCCTGTTGGAATATCCGCAGTATACCCGGCCGTATGAATGGCACGGCAAAACGGTGCCCGAGGTGCTTCTCTCCGGCCATCACGCCAATATCGTGCGCTGGCGGCGAGAGCGGGCGCTTGAGCGCACCTTTTCCCGGAGGCCGGATATGCTGAAAAAGGCCAAGCTTGACGAAACGGATCGTGCCTTTCTCACCCGCCTCGCAGAACAGACGGAGACAGAAGATGAAAAGAATTTTTAGTAGCATCGGTAAATAAGGGGAAACAGCGCCGCCCGGCAGCCGCAAAGCCACGTTTGCCGCGTTTGGCCTTTCGAGAGCTTCTTGAGCCGCAGGCAGTTAGCAGCGCGAGTGATTTGTGTTTCTCACAAGAACCTGTTGCGTAACCGGTCAATATGACCACGATACACTTCTCGCGCCTTGCTTTCGTCAGCATAGCTGCTGATGGAAGGCCAAGGCAACGCCCAGCGGCGCATAAAGTTGCCGGTTACGAAAGCGATCAAAAACTATGCTTTTTGTCCACATTTTTCTTCTCTTAGACGTTATCGACAAACTGTGCCCGCGGCTGAATCATCAGCCGCGGGCATACATAAATTATTGGAATTTCGTTCAGTCCATATCATCGAGGAAGCGCTCGATGATCGCAAGGCCAGCGCCTTTGTAGCATGCGGTGCGGATATCCTCCGTGCACGGCAGAATTTTCGGCATAAAATCGCCGCGCCGCGGCAGGAGCAGCGCTTCAAACGCTTCCCGCAGCTTGTTGATGAACAAAGGATCGAGCTTCGTATAATGCGTTTCCACAATGATAATCTCCGGGTCGAGCAGCCAGGTAACGTTGGCAAACAGGAGCGCGAGCTCCGGAATCGCCTGCTCTATATATGCGGTCAAACGGGGATCGTCCTTGTATCGCTGAGCCACCTCCTGGAAGGAAGGGACGGAACCGTCCGGCTCGGTGAACAGCCTGCGAAGCCCTCCAACGCCAACCGCTTCCTCAATCATCTTGCCGCTTTTTGTATACATCTGGCCGATCTCGCCCGCATAGGAATAGGCGCTGTCGAGCACGCGGCCATCATAGAAGATCGCACTGCCCACACCCTCCCCGATGATGGCATAAAAGATATTGTCCGCCTGTAGTGCAAGCCCGCCATCAAAGCGCACAGAGCATTTGACATCTTCGTCGATATATAGAATCTGCCCAGGGAAGAGAGGGGAGAGCGTCTGTTTTAATTTGGCGGAAGAAAGTTCCGGAATGCGCGAATCGAGCACCCGATCTCCCTTTTCGTAGTAAGGGCCGGGCACGCATACGCCTACGCCGATGACACCGTCGAGCGAATCGTTCAGCCAGTTATGCAGAAAATAGGCGACCGCGTCGCGCAGATTGCCCTCATAGCTTTTCTGGTAGTCATAGGTGTGTTGATAGAGCTCGCCCTTGAACTTCAGATCCATCTGTAGAATGCCGAGCTTGAAATTGTGCCGCTCCAGATCAAGCAGGACAATTTTTTTATGCTCTGGGGAGAGAGATACAACGTTGCCCTTGCGGCCGACCTTGGAAGTATCCTCCTTCTCCTCATACGCAATGTCGTACCGTAGCAGCTGATCGACGATTTTGCCGACCGTCATGAGGCTGATGTCCGTTTTGGCAGACAACACCTGACGGGAAACGGAGCCCTGCCGGTAGATTTCCTGAAAGACATTCATCATATTCTGAAGCTTGATATTTTTCTGTGTGATGAGTTGCATAATGGATTTCCTCGTTTCTTTTCGGTATTCAACTTGTCCTGAAGCTTCACAGCTGATACACAAAGTTCTACAGGGGGATATATTAATATCCTTATTGTATGCTATTTTTCACGGAAAATCAAGGAAAAATCAGCTTTTTCCAACCCTGGATCGGGGAAAAAACGGTCAAATCAGGTTTTTTCGTGTGTTCGATTTGGATTTCTGCATCAGGACGTGTTTTTCATAGAAAATATGAAAAACATGGAGACAAGCAGCCTGCGCATATGCATGGTATCAACAGGCGCGGTATACTGCGCCGGAATCTGCTGCAAGGATGGGATACCATGAAGGTTATGATTTTTACGCGCAGGCGGCTGGCCGTGCTGACAAGCTGCCTTGCGGCGGGGCTGCTGGTGGCCGTATTGGCAGCGCAGGGCTTAAGCGTTGTAACCGCCGCTAGCCGGAAACTGCTGCCGGTTTACAGCGTGGAAACGGCGGAAAAAAAAGCCTGCCTCACCTTCGACGCCGCGTGGGGCAACGAAGATACGCAGGAACTGATCGAAGTGCTGGGCAAATACAAGGCGAAGGCGACCTTTTTCATCGTGGGCGAGTGGGTGGATAAATACCCGGAAAGCGTCAAGGCTTTACATGATGCGGGCCACAGCATTCAGAACCATTCCGATACGCATAAGCACCTGCCAAAACTCAGCCGGGACGAAATCATCCAGGATTTAAACGATTGCAATGATAAAATTGAAAAGGTCACCGGCGTGCGACCCACGCTTGTCCGGCCTCCGTATGGAGATTATGACAATGCCGTCATAGAGGCGGTCAACGAAATCAAGATGACGGCGGTGCAGTGGGATGTGGACTCCCTCGACTGGAAGGATTTAAAGGCCGATGAGATGTATCAGAAGGTGGTGCCCAAGGTGCGCAATGGCTCCATTATTTTGTTCCACAATGCGGCGAAACATACGCCCGAGGCGCTGCCGGCCATTATAGAGGCGCTGCAGAAAGAGGGCTATCAGCTCGTCACGCTGGAGGAATTGCTCTGCAAGGGCGATTATACGCTCGATCACGCGGGCCGGCAAATCCCGAAGCAGGGGATGCAGGAATCCACGGGCAATCAGGCGGCATAGGGCCCGCTGGTGTATTGTCAAGGGCGCGGTGCGCCCATCCGCGTTGTGGAAGGAAACACCTGTCCGGCACGGCGGCGCGCAGGTATCCGCCAGACTTCAAAAAGGCAAAGCAGTTTTGCGCGGCCTGAACGCCTCCTTCCCGCGTCATATGCTCCCAGACATGCTCGGCCAAGATCGTATCCAGACTGTTTTCGATAAACTGTTTTGCAAAATCCGCCCGGTTTAAAACGTTGAGCGTGCTTTTCCAGCCGCGGAAACGGGTACGGCCCGCCCCTGATGACGATTCTCACAGGCTTTTTTACAATCCCGTGGCGCATGGGCTTCTTCCCCGGTTTCTTCAGATTTCAAATTCGCTCTTGTCGTACTGCGGGAGCTTTGGGCGCGGCTTCGGCTCCCGCCGGAGGGGATCGTAGCGGTATTTCCGGCAATGGCCGTCCGGCAGGACGACGCCCTTTTTGATGCACAATACGGTTTTGCCATCCGGCGCGGTGCGCCCGTGCTCGCAGAAGGCGCAGCAGGGCTCGATTTCTGGATTAAAAAGCTGGTATTTTGTCATAATTGGACCGTCCTTTTTATGAATGATCAGAGGCGCTGTGGTTCGCTTGCCTTTTTCGAATCTGAAATCTAAAGTCTGCAATCTGCCATCAGTCCTCAGTTTAGCATTTTTTTCGACAGGCATCAACCTCCAAAATTAGTAAGGCGCACATAAACAGCATCCCGGCCGCTACGGGCGCTGAGGCGGCAAATGCCTCGGGAAGCGCCTGTACATGGTTGGAGAAGGCGGCGATTTCACACGGGAAAAGGCGAAATAGGCCCGCGCTGATCAGGCAGGCGAGCAGGCCGTTTGCCGCCCGGGCGCAGAAAAAAAGGGGCAGGGAGAGGCCTGCTTTGGATATATCGCGCAGCACCTGGCAGTGCACGCAGATCCCGCCCCACCCGAGGACAAATGCGAGGGCGGGAAGTGGAACCTTTCCCGCCGCCGAGGCACAGCCCGAAGTGACCTCCAGAAGGCATTGCAGGAGGATGCGGAGCGTACTGGGCAGCGGCAGAAGGCCAAGCAGTGCGGCAATACAAGAAAAGAGGATCACCCAGACGCAGATGGACACAATACCCGCGCAGCCCTGCGCCGCAGCCTCGACCAGTGCCTGTGTAACTGCCGGTTCCGTCTGCGGGGTCTGTACGTTCTCCTCTAGCGATTCATCCTGTGCAAAAAAGCGTGTGAATATGCCGATCAGGAGCGCACTAGCGGTCAGAGAAGCGCAGAGGATCAGCCCGGCGCGGCGGCTTTGAAGCATTGCAGCGCCAACGGCGCTGATGAGAAAGGCCGGGCCGGAATTGACGCAGAAGAGCAGCATGCGCTGCGCCTGCTTTTTGGTGATGAGGGCAGCGTCGAGCAGCTGCGCCGTCATGCGTGCGCCGATGGGATAGCCGCCGATCAGGCTCATGAACACCGCGCTGCCCGCCGCGCCCGGCAAGCGAAAGGCGAACTTTGTGACCGGCCCCAGCAGCCGGCCTGCCCGCTGTGTGAGACCAGACTGTACGAGAAAGGAGGACAGGGCCAGAAACGGAAACAGCGATGGGATCACCACCTGCCCGCACAGGGTCAGCCCGTCACGTACGCCCTGTGCCGCTGTCTGCGGGGAGATCAGGATACCGCCCGCGAAAGCGAGGGCGCCCAGTGCAGTTATCAGGATTCGCAGAATTTGCAGGAGTTTCTTTTTCATAGTCCTTCCCCCCCGACGCATATATATGAGGAACGGGCAGGAGAACATGCCCGGCATATCAGGAAACGCGAGGTTGGGGTCATGAGAAAAGCTGGAAACCGCGCCCGTATGGGCCGCGCCGCTCCGAGAAGCGAACTGACTGCACGGGAAAAGCTCACGCAGGAGCTGGAAATCCCCCAGGCCGCCCTGCGCGGCGTTTCCCATATGGAGCTTTCGGGCAACCGCGAAGCGATCATCGAAGGCTGCAAGGGCGTGGTGGAATACGACGAGGGTGTGATCCGCCTGAATCTTGGAAAGAATATCGTGCGATTTACGGGGACTCAGCTGAGCATCCGCACGCTGACGCTGGAGCAGGCGATCATCACGGGCAATATCCTTTCCATTGATTTCTCCACTTAAACGGAAGAACGCGCGGCTCATGCTGGCAGGAAGGGGAGACATAGGTGTTTTTCATTTATCTCATCCGGTTTTTATGCGGATATGTGCGATTTCGCGCGAAGGGCGGCTTTCCGGAGCGCTTTATTAATCTCTGCTCCAAGGAAAATATTCCCCTTTGGGATATCAGCGGGGGAAAAGGGGAGATGTATGCCAAGACGACGATCCGCGGCTATCACCGCATCCGTCCCTGCGCGCGCAAATCCGGCATGCGGCCGCGTGTGGCGGGGCGCTACGGGCTTCCCTTTTTCCTGCACCGCCACCGGCGGCGGATCGGCCTGCTGTGCGGCGCGGCGGTGGCGGTGCTGATCGTGTGCATTCTCTCCTCAATGATCTGGACGATCGATGTGCAGGGAAACAAGAC
>DAWDUP010000089.1:0-3081 GCA_052346825.1 Candidatus Fimivicinus sp.
GGCTGCGCCCCAAACAGCTGCCTGTAGGCCAAGGCAGCGCCCAGCGGCGCCGGTTACGAAACCGATCAGAAATCATGCTGTTTATGCACTTTTTTCTTCTCCCAGACTTTATCGACAGGCTGACACCGTCTGAAAAAATCAGACGGTGTTTTTTCATTAAAACACGGATCACCAACGAAGCTCCTGAGGCTAACATTCGCCTTTTTAGTCAAGTCTAAATGATGTTCCCTCGATTGAGGACGATATATCTCTAAAAGAAGAGCTATAATCAGCATCCCGTTTGTTGAGGAAAAGAATATTTTTTCATTTTTTCTGCAAATAGCATTGCTGCGCTGAAGCTATTAAAAGGATTCTATCTACCACTGGCCGCAAATGGCCTCATCCTCTCTGCAGGATACCATATTGTTATGAAAAAAAGCAAAAAACACTGCGGAAAACCAATTGTTTTCCGCAGCGCATAGAAAAACCGATAAGCCGGTTATGACGCACTATTATTGAGCGCCTGATTCTTCTTCATCTTTGCCATGAGATCATCAATGATCTTTTGAACCTTGTTGCCCTTGAGCCCGATTTTGTTTTCATCCTTTTTAAGCAGCTCATCCGTATAGGTCTTTGCATCTTCAGAACTGAGCGAATCGCGGATCTTGAGCTTCCACAGCGGCTCGTCGTTCTTCTGGACGAAATACATCACATGGTAGCCGTAGTCGGATTCCACAATGCCTGTGTCGCCCGGTTTTCGAGAAGCGTCAAAGCTCCAGTTTTCAAACGACTTCACCATTTGGCCCTTATAAACGCGCTCATACAAACCGCCCGTGCTCTGGGAGCCGGTATCTTCGCTCTTCTCCGTGGCGAGCGCTGCGAAGCTCTCCTCCGTCTTATCGCCCTTCTGCCATTCGGCAAGCGCATCCTCGGCCTTCTTCTTTGCCTCGGCCTTTGCCTTCTTCTGATCTTCAGCTTCTGAGTCTACCTTGAAGAGGATATGGCGGACATCAACCGTTTCAGAGGTATCGCGGTGCGCCGCCTCCACGATGTAGACGACATAGCAGCCACTGTCTGTCTCAAAAACCTTCTTATCGCCCTTTTTGGCGGATGCGGCCCATTTGACCGCGTCGTCGCTGATTTGGGAGAACTGGGTCACCGCCGCATTCTTCATCAGCGTGGCCTCATCCTTCTTATAATTCTCTTTTTCATCCTTGGAGGCGTTGGCAAGCGCCTGCTCCTTGAAGGATTCCTCGCCCGTCACCTTGCCCAGCATCGCGTCAGCCTTGGCCCTGGTCTCCTTGGCCGCCTTCTCGTCGAGCTCCTTCTTCTGCGCGTCTGTCGCATCCTTCGGATACTCCGGCGTTTCCGTTCTAAATTGGAACATGCGTGCCGTTACGGCATCGTAAGTATTTTTGTCTTCCTGATATTTCTTCTCGAGCTGTTCATCCGTATAGTTCCGGGCCAGCTCGTCGCTCTTCTGCTCAATCAGCTTGCTGGACAGCTTTTCAAGCTCCATCGCCTCGCGCAAAATCTTTTCATTCACGCCGCGACCATAATACAGGCGCAGATAGGCGTTGAGCGAATAATCTCTGCTGGCTGCCTGCTCACGGATGCTCTTGATCGTTTCGTCGATTTCCTTCTGCTCATCCTCGCTCAGGGTAATATTGGCGGCCTTGGCCTCTTTGCCGAGCGTGATTTTCTGCTGCAGGAATTCATTGGTCTTATCCCGGAGATAATCGGACCACATGTAATTGTCGCCCTTGCCCTCGGCATCCTCTCCGTTATACTTCTGCTCGCTGGGAATTGTGCTATAATCCATCATGCCAGGAATGCCGGAAATACCATACTGTGCGTACTGCTGCGCCCGGCTCGCATAATTGGAATAAATCTGCTGGTAATAATATGTATACTGCGCCTGGCTGACCTTGGTATCCCCCACGGTCATCACGGTCGTCATGCGCTGCGGGACACCCATAAAATTAAGAAACCAGCCGATTGCAAATACAACGGCGACCGCCGCGATCACAATCGGGATTGCCTTGACAAGCTTCTGCTCCATCGCAATGCGCTTAGGCGACTTCTTTTCGCGCTTCTTGGCGACCTTCGCCTGCCGTGCCTTTCGCTCTTCGCGATACTGCTCGGCCTGCGACTTTTCGTTTTTGTTAGCCATTGTGTTCATCCTTTTCTCGTGTACTATCCGGTAAGCGGAGCTTCCGGGCGCTTCAGAATGGGCGCTGAACCCTTAAGCGGCGCTTAAGCCATGATTTCAACATAACAAGGGTATTCTATCCTATTTAAACGAATTTTTCAAGCGTATTCCAAAGAAATTTGGCTTTTTCACATCCTATTCACACTTTTTGCAAATTTGTCCCGGCTGCTGCCACAGCCGGGACAAAGGAACCAACTATCCAATCATCTTGTCAAGCGCCTTGAGATAGGAGGTATTGCCGCCGATCAGGGAATAATTGATCAGCAGAACATCCTGAATCCCATGTTCTTTTACAAACGCTGAAAGGTCCGTCTCAATATTGCGCGGGTCGAGAACATAGATTTCCTCATAGTTGTCCGTCAGGAACGGCACCAGCGCATTGCCATAGGAATCTTTGATGACGAGAATCTTTTTGCCATTTTTCTGGTCTGTAACGATTTTGGAAAGCGGCGTATCTCCCTGGATAAAGGCGAGATACTTATTGTCCGCACCCACCTTCGTGGAAACGATCGTCAGATGATGCCCGTTCTCCATGGAGGCGTTGTCGTAATACTCACCCTCCGCCTGCCGGCGCGGCAAGAAGTATTCGAGATAATCCGGGTTATTCTTGAGCACATCCGCATTGGTGTAGCGGTACATGCTGCCGACAAAATCCTCGATTTTGCCGCTCTCCAGCGCATTCAGAGGCACCGGCTCCAGCCCCGCCGCCTGGCAGAAGGCGGAATATGCATAATATGCGCCGCGCGCCGTCCAGTGATGATCTGTGCGGAAATATAAATATTCATCCAGATGCATCCCAATCGAAGAAACTGCATCGACGCCCTTTAAATTCGGCTGTTTGAACTGCTCATAGGCATAGGCGATGCCCGCCTTCTGGGAGCGGCTTCCGG
>DAWDUP010000089.1:3091-6438 GCA_052346825.1 Candidatus Fimivicinus sp.
CCTCCGGGCTGTAAAATTCTGTGGCGGTCGGGGCAAGCAGCGCATAAATCTTCTGAGCCGAAAGCTTCTGCGCCAGCCGGTTCACCACATCCGTATACTTGCGGATTTTCGTCTTGTCGATCCCATAGATTTCCAGCGCAGCCTTGCGGTCCTTGTCGATGAGGATATAGCCGTTTTCGTACACCTCATCGTCGTTGACCTGCGGCTGATAAGGCGCCTTCGTCTCCTGCGCCTGTGTGGCATCTTTTTTCGGCTCTTCCATGAGCGCCTCGCCGCCGAAATCATCTTTGCCCTCCTTTTCGATGAGCACCAGGTCATTCTTTCCCGCAGCCTGCGTTAGAACATTGCTCAGCTTCTGATTGACGGACAGAAAGAAGTCGCGCAGTGGGAATGTGTCCGCGTAATACTCCTCAAAATCCTTGGTGAAAGAGCCATTGAACAGCGCCTGAAGCGTAAAGGCTGGCCTTGCCTTCAGGGCACGGTTCTCCTTTTCGGATACGGTTTTATCCTTGTCCACCAGGCTCGTCACGCCCAATACGAACAAGGGAACGACAAACAGCACAACCGCCACAAGGCAGAGAATTTTCTGTACGCCGCGCGCCTTGCGCCGTTTCTGATCCAAGGTGATATCTCTTCGGGTCCCCACACGATAGACGGGGGGATGGGTCGGTTTTCTCTTCATATACCCTGCCTCCCTGACTTAGAATCGAAAATATAAGAACGGATTGTAGCTCGCGCCGACCAGCGCGGCAGTGGAAAAGAACAGCAGCGCTACGTCGTAAACGATCCCTACCGCGCCTGCAATTGCCTCCTGCGCAGTTCCCCTGCGGGAAAACCGGATCAGCAGGGCTTTGACCAGCTTTGAAACCGGAATGCAAGCGACAATGGCTACCATAAAGAAAACCAGATGGTTTTTGAGTAGGATCGTGTCTGTCGGCATCACGCCCGCCTGCCCGCTAAAGCCAAACATCAGCTTCAGCATCTGCCCAAGGCGGGAGACATCGTCAAAATAGAAAAATACCCAGCCGACGACAACGATAAACAGCGCATAGACATGCCCTACCACAGCGGGCAGCTTTTCAAGATACCTGCCGAGGAACAGCTTCTCAATCGCAAGGAAAACAAAGTAGTAAAGCCCCCACAATACAAAATTCCAGCTTGCGCCGTGCCAGAGCCCCGTCAGTGCCCATACGACGAACATATTGCGAAGCTGATGCCTCCGGTTGCCGCCCAGAGGAATATAGACATAGTCCCGGAAAAAGGTGCTCAGGCTGATATGCCAGCGGCGCCAGAATTCCGTGATCGATTTGGAGATATACGGATAATTGAAGTTTTCCACATACGTAAAGCCGAACATGTGACCCAGCCCAATGGCCATATCCGAATACCCGGAGAAGTCGAAATAGATCTGGAAGGTATAGGCGAAAATGCCGAGCCACGCGCCGAGCACGGAGGCCTTCGACAAATCCCCGCCGATGAGACTCGTCGCAATCTGACCCGCGATATTGGCCAGCAACACCTTTTTGCCAAGGCCCGTGACAAACCGCGTGATGCCGCGTGCAAAGCCCTCGATCGTCGTCTCCCGGCTTTCAAGCTGTTCGGCGATGTCCGTATAGCGTACGATCGGCCCGGCGATCAGCTGCGGAAAGAGGGAAACATAGAGCAGCAGGTTTACATAGGAACGCTGCACCCGCGCTTTTCCGCGGTAAACATCTACCACATAGGTGATCGCCTGAAAGGTGTAAAACGAGATACCAATGGGCAAATTGAAAATCTGTGTGGGCAGCTCAGCCCCGAAAATGCTGTTGAGGTTCTGATTGAAGAAGCCCAAATATTTAAAGACCGCCAGAAACGACAGTGTGATGACGACCGATCCCGCCAGTGCCCATTTGGCCTGCTTTTGCCCGCGGTATTTGTCGACCAGAAGACCCGCGCCATAATCGACCAGGGTTGTAACAATCATCAAGACGATCCACTTCGGCTCGCCCCATGCATAAAAGAGCAGGGACATTGCCAGAAGCAGACCATTGCGCGCCTTGATGCCGCGCAGGATAAAATACAGCAGCAGGCATACAGGCAGGAACAGATACATAAAATTCAGGCTGGAAAAGACCAAGGCAATCCCCCATTTTCGATGTTAGAATAGCCGGACGCCCCGGTCCGGAGGTGCAAATAAAATCCTTTCTTAGATGAACGAGAGCGTCGAAAAGTTGCAGCGTCCGGACAAAAAATTCATACGTAGATCTGTGTGCGCAGCTTTTCGAGCGTTTTCTCCCCAATGCCGGAGACCTCAAGCAGCTGCTCCACCGACTGGAAGGCACCGTTTTCCGCGCGGTAGGCAAGGATGGCGTCGGCCTTCACCTCGCCGATCCCGCTGAGCGACATCAGCTCCTCGCGCGTTGCGGTATTCAGATTGATCGGGCCGGACCGCGTTTGAGAGACGGCGGCGCTCTGCTCCGCCCGCGTTTCCTGCCGGACGGGCGGCGGCTGTGTACCCGCCGGACCCGCCTGCGCGCCGGACGCAGGGACAGCCTGTACCGGGCGTGCTGTTTCGGAAGCCGCAAAGGTTTCCACGACCGGGTCCAGCGGCTGCGCGTCAAATGCGTTATACAGAATCAATCCGGCCGCAAGCAGAAGCGCAGCGGCAATCACGGTGATTTCCGCGCGACTCAGGCGACCCATATGAACCACTCCCATACTGCAATAAAGCCCTGCATATTTTACCACCTGCTTGTCTTCTCGTACAGTTACAATACATTTCCAACTGGCAACAAACCTTCGGTCACCAGCAAAATAAATCATAATTTTAGTATCCCTGCTTTCGACGGAAATACCAGCCTGTTTTTTCTTTTTTCATCCAAAATCCGCTGTTGGGCCCGATTGTAGGCCCATCTAATTATAAATGAAATGGAAAATACTTGTCAATCATACACTTTGTGACTCCTCCTGAACGGGCCGCCCCATCAAGCAGAACGGATAAAAGACAACCTCGAATCCGGGCAAAACACCGGGAAACTGCCGAAAGTGCCGCCCCTCCCTTGCAAGGCCTTCCGGCGGGTGCTATGATAACCAGAGAAAGCCCTTCCACCGCCGGCGAAGCCCTCCGGAAGCGGGGGGATCTCTTCTCAGGAAACAAAGGGGGATGCAGTATGCGGCAAAAGCGTCTTTCTAAAAATCCGCTGCGTGCTTTTAAAAATCCACTGTTCTTTTCCAATCGGGCGCTCCTGCGGCTGCTGGTTCCGCTTGTGATCGAGCAGTTGCTGGCCGTCACGATCGGCATGGCGGACACAGTCATGGTCACAAGTGTCGGCGAGGCCGCCGTGTCCGGAATTTCGCTGGTGGATTCC
>DAWDUP010000089.1:6448-9296 GCA_052346825.1 Candidatus Fimivicinus sp.
TGTTCATTCAGGTCTTCTCCGCGCTTGCCGCCGGCGGCGCGATCGTGACCGCGCAGTATCTCGGGCGGCAGGAGCATCAAAATGCCTGCATTGCGGCAAAGCAGCTGCTCTATGCCACCACGGCCCTCGCTGTGATCATCATGGCTATAGCGCTTATTTTCCACAGGTTTCTTTTGCGGCTGGTCTTTGGAAATATCGAGCCCGCTGTGATGAAAAATGCGATCATCTATTTCCAGCTCTCATCCGTCTCCTATCCTTTTTTAGCGATTTATAATGCCGGGGCGGCGCTCTTCCGCTCTATGGGAAACAGCAAGGTTTCTACTCTTGTTTCCTTCCTGATGAACGTTGTCAATATCGGCGGCAACGCCATTTTGATCTATGGCTTCCATTGGGGCGTTGCGGGTGCTGCCACCGCCTCCCTCGTTTCCCGTGCGATGGCAGCGGTCATTATGCTCGTGCTGGTCTGCCATAAGAATAATCCAATCCACATTGAGAAGGTCTGGAAGCTGGAGCTACGCTTCGATATGATCCGGCGGATTCTCAAAATCGGCGTCCCCAATGGCGTGGAAAACGGCATGTTCCAGATTGGCAAGCTGATCGTGCAGGGTCTCGTTGCCACCTTCGGCACCTCTGCCATCGCAGCAAACGCGATTGCCAATACCATCGCCTCCTTTATCAATACGCCGGGCACTGCGATCCAGCTGGGACTCACCACGGTGGTCGGCCAATGCGTCGGCGGAGGGGATTATGAGCAGGCGGTTTATTACACCCGAAAGCTTTTGTGGCTTACCTATGGCCTGATGGGGCTTTTAAATCTCATCGTCTTCCTCATCGCCGGCCCACTGGTGGGGCTGTTCCATCTCAGCGCTGCGGCAGCGGCGGATGCGCGCGCGGTGCTCTATACCTTCACCATCGCCTCTATCATCATCTGGCCGCTCTCCTTTTCCCTGCCGAATGCGCTCCGGGCCGCGGGGGACGCTCGCTTTACGATGATCGTCTCCATGATTTCGATGTGGACGTTCCGTATCGGCTTCAGCTATCTGCTCGGCAGTACGGCGCATATGGGGCTGATGGGCGTGTGGATTGCAATGTATATCGACTGGTTCGTGCGGGCGATTGTATTTACGATCCGTTTCGTGAGGGGAAAATGGAAGAAAATCCGGGTGATTTAATGTGAGGGCAGGCAGCTTGGCCTTGCTCTGTTGACCGGTTGCTCCCTTTAAAAAGGATCTGTTGCAAAAGAAAAATGCCACCGAAATTGGCCTTTTAGCCCTTTTCGGAGGCATTTTTTGAATTCAGAATTTTCTGTTGTGCAAGCAAGTTGCGAGCACATTTCTATATTGCAATAGCTCTTTTTCATCGTTTGATTCGCTGTTTTTTGATCGATACGGTATTGCCAAAACAGCTAATTCCTCCGCATGGCCGTTGTTTCGGCGAAAAGGCCATTGTTAATTGTTCACACCATGATGCACAACCGGCGTCTCCGGCGTGATCACTGCAAAGGTAAAGCCACGGTCCTTAAAATATTTCAGGATTTCCGGCAGGGCCTCCACGGTCGTCGTCTTCGCCTGAGAGTCATGCATGAGGACGATAACATGACCGTCCCTGTTTTTCGTCTCATTCTTGATATTCCGCACCAGCTTGGAGGCTGCGATCCCGTTACCGTTGGCGTCTCCGGACGAACAGTTCCAGTCGAAATAGACATACCCCTTTTCCACCACCCGCTCCGTCAGGCAGGACATAATCCCCTTCTTGTAGCGCATGCTGATGGTGTTGCTCGAACCGCCCGGAAAGCGGATCACCTTGGCCTCGATCCCCGTCTCCTTCTTGACCACGTCCGAGATCTTCTGAAGGTCTTCAAAGTAAGCTTCTTCTGACTGATAAATCTTTTTATAGTTGTGCGTGAAGGAATGTAGCGCAATCGCATTGCCGCTATCCACAATATTCTTCATATAAGAATTATATTTAGAATTGACCACAAAAAAGGTGGCCTTTGCACCATTCTCCTTCAAAATTCGCAGGATTTCCAGCGTATTCGGCGACGGGCCATCATCAAAGGTGAGATAAACCTTTTTATCATGGATCGCGCCGTCCGGCGTATGGGATGGTCCCCGTTTGGCAGAGGTACCGGGTTCCCCCCGCTCCGTCTGGGAAGCCCCCTGTGTGGAAGGCACAGTGCTCCCCTGTATCATCCTGCTCTCCTCGGCTTTCGTTTGTGTTGGCCTTGCCGCTGTCTGAGCTTTGTTTGTTTCCTGCAGGTGTTTCGATAGCTCTAGCTCATTCTGCGCCTGCTTCCGGCTGTTTTCGGCGGAGAGTATCCGCTCCTGCCTGACATCCTGATATCGAAATGCTCCGTGTACGCCCAGGCCCACAGCCAGACAAAACAGCAACGTAAATGCGCAGGAAGCCGCCACCAATCGCCTTCCCTTTTGTTCACCCATCCCGATACCTCCCTCCCCTTTTTGCGAGGTCCATCCGTATGATATGAAACCATCATAGCACATTCGACGAAAAGAGACAAGAACAGGCCTGTTACAAGACGATTACAGCTTGGTAACAAGGGAGAGGAAAATGCATAACAGAAAAGGCGCCCGGTACAGTACCAAGCGCCCCAGCCTGTTGAAAAAGGGATATCGTTGCGTCAAAATGCACGAGAATAAAATTTCTGTATATTATGCTTGCTTTTCTGATCGCCATGACAAGGGAAGAAAAAATTGGACCGCGCTCAGGCCGCGCGGGCCCTTCCTTTTCCGCTCGGCCGGAAAAGGAAGCAAAAGGGGCCGTTTTGCACGACACTTCGGCAGCGGTAAATCTGAGACACGATCGAACCCGTTCGGCGGGACGCACA
>DAWDUP010000090.1:0-4178 GCA_052346825.1 Candidatus Fimivicinus sp.
TCATCATCCGGGCCATAGGGATTCTTGGCAGGAGGCGTTGCCGGCCGATGTGTTGGTTTCGGTTCCGGCGGCAGCTCAAAGGATGGCTGCTCCGTTTTTGTCCTCTCCTCCTCTGTACCCACAGCGGCGGCGCCATGTTCCATCGCCTCTTCAAAAGGCGATTTTTGTCCCGAGGGTTTCTCTGCTGCCGTGGTCTGCCCCCCCAACTGCTCCATTTCTTCTCCAAAGCCGGTGGCAACCACTGTGACGACCATCTCATCATCAAGCATATCGTCAAAGGACACGCCCCAGATGATCGTCGCGTCCGGATGCGCCTCTTTGGCGATGATCTCGGAGGCCGCCTCCACATCCTCCAGACCGATATCGTCGGAGGACGTGATGCTGATGATCACGCCGTGCGCGCCATGGATCGAGGTCTCCAGCAGCGGGCTGGAAACGGCTGCGTTTGCCGCAGTCTCCGCCTTATCCTTGCCGCTTGCGTGGCCAACGCCCATATGCGCATGCCCCGCGTCCTTCATAACGGCGGTTACATCCGCAAAGTCCAGATTGATAAAGCCGGGCACCTTGATCAGCTCGGAAATGCTCTTGACACCCTGCAGCAACACACCGTCCGCCTCGTCAAAGGCATTTGCCAGCGTGATCTTCTTATCGGAAACGAATTTAAGGCGTTCGTTTGGAATGATCACAAGGCTGTCCACATGCTGGGCGAGCTCTGCAATGCCCTGTTCGGCCTGCGCCATACGGCGGCGGCCTTCAAAATGGAAAGGCTTTGTCACGATGCCAACCGTGAGGATCCCCATCTCTTTTGCAAGCTGGGCGATGACAGGCGCCGCGCCGGTGCCGGTACCGCCGCCCATGCCCGCGGTGATGAAGACCATATCCGTACCCTTGAGCGCGTCCGCGATCATCTCATGGCTTTCCTCCGCTGCGCGCTGGCCTACCTCTGGACGCGCGCCGGCGCCTTGGCCGTGCGTCGTCTTTTCACCGATCTGAATTTTATGGGTGGCCTGGGAATGATTCAGCACCTGGCGATCCGTGTTGACCGAGATGAACTCAACGCCCTGCACACCGGAGCGGACCATCCGGTTGACGGCGTTTCCGCCGCCGCCACCCACGCCGATGACCTTTATCTGTACTACATTTTCAAAGTCGTTATCAATCTCAAACGGCATTCATACGTCCCCCTATTGAACAAATCTATCTGGAACAAAATGGAAAAAGCAATCCAAGGCAACGCTGCCCTGGCAGACAGCGGCACTGCATAATGGTATCTTGGCATAAAGATACAGGATGATTAGTAATATACTAACACGGCGGGATTTAAAATTCAATATGATATAAAAAGAATTCAGATATTTTTTCGCGCAGTTCACGCCTGATTCATGCGGCGGCCTGTGTTGTGGACTGTGTTGTTTGAACCGGTTCGATCGTCTCGCTGAAAAACGCCTTCTTCGGGATCGTCAGATTGATGCTTCCCTTTTTCTCCGGGTTGCCTGTATCCTCCCGCGCAATGACCTCCATGCCGAGCTGAATTTTTTGCGCCAGCTGTTCATCATCCCCCAAAAGCAGCTCCATGCGCCCCTGATAGGTCACCCGGATATCCTCTGGATCCGTCAGATCAATCTGTGTAATCTCGGAGAGGCCCGCCTGCTGCACCGCCTGCAGCAGATGATCGAGAATATCTTTTTCCAGCGACTGGCCGCCTTCCTGTTGCTGGGCCTTCACGGTCTCCTCCGCCTTTGCGGATTCCTGTGTCTGCTGCGCCTTCGGTGGAAAGCTCGCCTGTTTGCCGGGCGATGCGCTCCTGACCTCCACGCCCTTGAGCAGGGCCGCTCCCTCTGGAAGCTGCGTCGCTCCGATTTCCAGCACCTTTCCGCTGCCTGTCATAATCAGATAGGAATTGCCCTGCTGGACCGCCAGCTTCAGCTGCGCTTCCTGGACTGTGACGATCAGCTTGTCCGGCAGTTTGCGTTTGACGGAAACAGATTCCACATAAGGAAGCTTTTCCGTAATTCGCTCGGCCGCCTGCTCCGTCTTGCACAGAAACAGGTTTTCGCCCTTTGCAATTCCCGATGCATCTATGATTTCCTGCGCTGTATAGCGGCTGTTTCCCTTGACCTCGAAGCCGGAGATATGAAAAAACACGGTGAACGCCAGCACTGCGCCCACGCCGAGAATCAGCAAAAACAGCACAAGATAAAGAATCGCCTTTTTCCTGCGCCGTTTTTTCTGTGCGCGCAATTGCTGTGCACGCCGGAGCTCATCGCGGGAACGCGGTGGCTGTTCCGCCTGTGCGGACACGGCCGGCCTCTTCTGCGGGCCGGCCGCCCGTTTTGGATTAGAAGTCGTCTTCTGGTTCATCGCAGATCACCCTTTTGATTTGTGCCCCGATATTCTGCAGGCTTTCCTCAATTTTTTCATATCCCCGGTCGATATGCCGGATTCCAGTAATCTCCGTCGTACCGTTGGCGGAAAGGCCCGCGATCACCAGCGAGGAGCCGCCTCGCAGATCTGGCGCCACCACCGGCGCGCCCGACAAAAACGGTACGCCCTCCACCACTGCCACACGGCCCTCCACCTTGATATGGGCCCCCAGGCGGTGCAGCTCGCTGACATGTTTATAACGGCTCTCAAAGATATTTTCGATGATGACGCTTGTGCCGTTCGCAATCGCTGTCATCGCCATCACAGGCGCCTGCGCGTCGGTCGGGAAGCCGGGGTAGGGCATCGTGCGCACCGTGTGCACCCTTCTCAATCGCGGCGGCGCGCTGATGGTTAGGTCCCGCGCACAGATGCTGATGTCGCAGCCGGCCTCCTCCATTACAGGGATTACAGGCCCCAGATGCGCCGGGATAATGTCCCGCAGCGTCAGATGGCCGTGCGTTACCGCAGCGGCAGTCATATAGGTAGCTGCCGTAATGCGGTCGGGGATCACCGTGTGCTCCGTAGCGGAAAGAGTTTTCACGCCGTTGATGACAATCGTGCCCTCGCCCGCCCCATGGATGCGCGCTCCGCAGCCGTTGAGAAAATCAGCAAGGTCGCTGATCTCCGGCTCCCGTGCCGCATTGACGAGGACAGTACGCCCCTGCGCCGTGGCGGCGGCGAGCATGATATTTTCCGTTGCGCCGACGCTCGGGAAGGAGAGGGCGATCTTTGCGCCCTTCATCTGCCCCGGGCAGATGCATTCCAGCCGTCCATGTTCCTCCTGAATCTCCACGCCGAACTGGCGCATGGCGGAGAGATGCAGATCAATCGGGCGCAGCCCTATCTCACAGCCACCTGGCGTGGAAAGGCTCGCCTTCCCCATCCGGGCCAGGATTGGGCCAAGAAAAACGACGGAGGAGCGCATTTCCCGCATTAGATGATCTGGGATGTCTGAGCGTTCGATTCCGGAAGCGTCCACCACAACTGTATGGTCCTCCCGCTCCACCTTACAGCCGAGATAGGTCAAAATCCGGATTGCCGCGTCTACATCCGTAAGCCTTGGGCAATTATGTATGACGCAGGGTTTTGTAGTTAAAACGGCAGCCGCAAGAATCGGCAGGGCGCTGTTTTTGGAACCGTGCACTTTCAGTTCTCCGCTGAGGCGCTTCCCGCCTCCGATGACGATTTTCTCCATTGTCGCACACCCTTTCGCATAAAAAACACAAGCGGGCCGTTTTTGCCGCCCTGCAGTATACTATGCGTCCAGTGGAATATGCGTGAAAAGAGAAAATATATATTCAACAATAAAATGATGATATTTATCTTGCCTTCGCCAGTTCGGCGATTACCTGATAAATGCGGTCGTTTGCATCCGTGATGGCAAGGCTCCTTGCATTTGCGCCGAGCTGCCTGCGGCGATCCGGATGGTCAAGCAGCGCGCCAAGCTCTTGAGAGAGGCGTTCACCGGTCAGATCCTTTTCCTCGATCAGCACGGCGGCATCTTTGGAGACGAGCGCCATGGCGTTATGGTACTGGTGGTTTTCCGCCACATTCGGAGATGGAATCAAGATTGATGCTTTGCCCATGGCCTCGATTTCACTCAGGGAGCTCGCGCCCGAGCGGCAGACCACCACGTCCGCCGCTGCCATGCAGCGGTACATATCGTCGATATATTCGCGAATGATCACATGCTTTTCGGTTTTGAGATTCACACCCTTTTCCTTGAGTGCATCCTTCACCCACAGGCCGTACTG
>DAWDUP010000090.1:4188-9245 GCA_052346825.1 Candidatus Fimivicinus sp.
CACCATCGCGCGGTTGATGGCTTCCGCACCGAGGCTGCCACCCATGGAGAGCACCAGCGGACGGTCATCGAGCCCGAGCTCAAAACGGGATAGCGTGCGGTCGGCACGCAGCAGCTCCCCGCGCACCGGAAGCCCTGTCACGATGCAAGGATTCTTCGAGTGCAGATACTGCTCCGCCGCCGGGACGGCGAGCATCACCTGATCCACCTCGCCCGCAAGCACCTTATTCGTCTTTCCGGGAAAGGCGTTCTGCTCGTGGATCGTTGTTTTAAATCCGAGCTTCGCCGCCATGCGCAGCACAGGGCCGCTGACATAGCCGCCGAAACCCACGACGACGTCCGGCTGAAAATCAAGCAGGATTTTCTTCGCCTGAGAGGAGGATTTTAAGAGCTTGGAGACGGTACCGATATTGCGTTTTATGTTCTCTACGGTCAGTTTTCGCTGAAATCCACTGATGTCAATCGTTTTAAAATCATATCCCGCGGCAGGGACGAGGCGCGCCTCCATCTTTTCAGCCGTGCCGACAAACAGGATCTGTGCATCCGGATGGCGTTCACGCACCATCCCGGCAGCGGCCAGTGCGGGATTGATATGGCCGCCCGTCCCGCCCGCGGCGAATAAAACCTTCATAAGCGTTTCCCCTTCTTTTCAATCTGAACTCAACTATTTTCAACTCTTTACATCTTTCGGACCCTGGAATACCGCGATACCGACAGCACGATCCCCATCTCCATCAGCAGGATCATCAGCGAGGTGCCGCCGTAACTGAAAAACGGCAGGGAAATGCCCGTATTGGGTACCGTATCCGTGACAACAGCGATATTCAGAGCGACCTGCAGCCCCACCTGAAAGACGAGTCCCATGGAGAGCAGCGCACCGAAGCGGTCGCGTGCCTTCATGGCGATGACAAATCCGCGCCATACGAGCAAGCCGAACAGGATGATGATCGCCGTTGCGCCTACAAAGCCGAGCTCCTCGCAGACAATGGAAAAGATAAAGTCGTTTTGCGGTTCGGACACATAGAGGTGCTTCTGCTTCGAGTTGCCCAGCCCCGCGCCCAGAAAGCCACCGGAGCCGATCGCATAGAGTGACTGATTGGTCTGCCAACGTGCGCCGAACGGCTCATAATCCTTATCCAGCCAGGCCGTGATGCGTTCTGCCGCATATTGCGGCAATTTATCTGGAAAGATGATAAAGAAAGCAACTACCGCAATCACAGCAACCGCGCCAATGACGAACCAGCGCATCTTGACCTCGCCGAAAAACATCATTGCCACGCCGATGGAAAACATCAGGATCGTGCCGGACAGATGGTTTTCTAGGAAGACGAGGCCGCACATCAGGCAGATGATCGCGGCATAGAAAAGCATGTAGAGCGTGGAGGTCGCCTTACAGGGATTGATCAGGCCGTTGGTTTTATCCCGCAGGAACGTAGCTGCTTTCCCGCGTGAGGGCGTTTTATCGATGATCTGCCGGTGGTGTTTTTCCATGCTCCATGCGCAAAACAGCACCAGCGCCACCTTGGCGATCTCCGAGGGCTGGAAGGTAAATCCGCCGGGCAGAGGGATCCAGCGCTTGAAATCGCCCAGGTTTGTATGATAAAACAGCACTACGACCAGCAATCCGATGGACACAACGATGCCCGGGATAGCAAGATATTTGTACCATTCATAATTGACCTTTGAAACGAGAAACATCAGCACGACGCCGATGATCGCAAAGATCAGCTGCCGCTTGAAATAATAAGTGCTGTCCCCGTGATTGTTATAATACGCGTAGGTATAGCTGGAAGAAAGCAGCATAATCAGGCCGATGGTCAAAAGAGCGAGCGTAAACATCATAAAGGGCACGTCAAACGCATTCTTTGACATGAGTTTACGCAGCGCAGAGACCTTGCTTGTGCTCTGAGGCTGCATCCGGTTCCGGTTGCGCGCCGTATTCGCTCTGTCTGCCATTGTCAAGCCTCCTTCGTTTCCTTTCGGCCGGGAACACTCAGCCGAAATACATGAGCAATATGCCCAAAGCCCCGCCCAGGATCGTAATCGCGCTGAAAACGAAGACGATTTTCGTCTCCTTCCAACCGGACATTTCCAGCCCGTGATGAATCGGGGTCATTTTGAAAATACGCTTGCCGGTGCCCGTTTTATGCTTGGTGATTTTAAAATAAGTGCGCTGAATGACAACGGAGCCGCCTTCAATCACATATATGATGCCCACCGGGACCAAAATAATCGGGCAATCCAGCGAATAAGCCAGCGCCACCACCATGCCGCCGAGGAACATGGAGCCCGTGTCGCCCATCATGACATTGCCCGGATACCAGTTCCAGATGAGGTATCCACCGCATGCGCCCGCGAGCGCCGCGCCCATGATGCTTACGCCCATCATCTGCCGCAGAATGCCCATGATCGCAAAGGAAATTGCTGCGAGCATCGTCACGCTGCCGCACAGGCCGTCAATCCCATCGGTAAAATTGACGGCGTTGGTGGCCGCATAGATGACAATCATACCGAACACATAGTAGACGATCGGGTGAAGAGGAATGTTGCCGAGGAAGGGGATATACATAGAAGTGCCGTTTGCAATATGCAGGGAGGCGAGATAGGCAATTGCCACGAGCAGCTGCGCGATCGTCTTCTGCTTTTCCGTCAGCCCTAGGTTACGCTTTTTGACAACCTTGATGTAATCATCCGCAAAGCCAATGATGGCGAACCCGAGTGCCATGAGCAGGCCGCCCCAGAGCTTTGTTTGCGCGTTTGCTCCGCTCAGGTCCGCGCCCTGCACGAGATTGCCGCCCAGGAAATAATCCGTCAGTGCCACCACCAGCAGTGCAGCGGTCGTGGCGATGATAAACATGATCCCGCCCATCGTCGGCGTCCCCTGCTTCTTCTTATGCCAGCTCGGGCCGATATCCAGAATCGTCTGCCCGAATTTCAGCTTGTGCAGCCACGGCACCAGAACGATTCCGAGCAGCGCCGAAACTACAAAGCCCAGCACCACACACAGTATGATTGCGACGGTCGTATTCATTTTGTTTTCCACCCCTCGTAAATTGCTGCGATCAGCTTCTCCAGCCGCATGCCGCGGCTCGCTTTGAAGAGTACGGCGTCGCCCTTTTGCAGCGTTTGCAGAAGATCCTCCAACAGCCCGTTTTGATCGGCTGCATAAAAGCACTGAGGAACTCCGGCCTCTTTTGCCGCCCGCGCCGTCTGAGCCGATTCCGGCCCGCAGGCGAAGAGAAGCTCAACGCCTTCCTGCGCCGCAAATGCACCGATCTGCGCATGTGCCTGTTCGGACAGAGCCCCCAGCTCCAGCATATCGCCCAGCACGGCGATATGGCGCTTTGCGTCCAGCATGCGCAGCGCCTTGATTGCCGCGCGCATAGAATCCGGGCTTGCATTATAGCAATCCTCCAGGATCGTCACGCCGTTTACCTGACGCACCCGCTGGCGCATCCCCGAAGGCTCATATTCGCCCAACGCCTGGGCGGCGGCCTGCGGCGCAACGCCGAGGATCAGCCCCGCTGTAAACGCGGCGAGCGCATCATATACGAAGTGCATTCCCACTACAGGCATCTGGACGCGAACGCTGCCATACCCATAGGAGACAGTAAAGGAGAGCAGATGATCCGTCTGTGTGATTTCCTGCGCACGAATGCGGCAGCGCTCCTGCTCGACGCCGTAATAAAAGACTGGGTGCCCCTCAATCTGCGCGCCTGCCAGAAGCGGATCGTCTCCATTCAGGATCAGAGGCGCATACGGTTCCAGGCCGTCGAGCAGTTCAAGCTTTGCCCTGAGAATGTTCTCCTGAGAGCCGAGCTGCTCCATATGCGAAACGCCTATGTTCGTAATGATCCCCAAGGTCGGCGCGGCGGCGCGCGCCATGCGGGAAATCTCGCCGAAGCCGCTCATCCCCATCTCGAAGATTGCGGCGCCAAAGCTCAGGTCCAGGCCGAAGGCAGTCATCGGCATACCGATTTCATTAT
The DNA here is from genome assembly GCA_052346825.1 of Candidatus Fimivicinus sp. Classification (GTDB taxonomy): domain Bacteria; phylum Bacillota; class Clostridia; order Oscillospirales; family Acutalibacteraceae; genus Fimivicinus. Next base: position 8,174 of record DAWDUP010000090.1, read on the forward strand.
TGAGATTCCCCTCGTTTTTGAGCGTTTTGTACCGCTTCGAGAGGACGGCGGCAGTCATCTCCTTCGTTGTCGTCTTGCCGACGCTTCCCGTCAGCCCCACAACGGGGATCTGGAAAAACTGGCGGTAATAGCCTGCCAGACGGAGCAACGCCTCACGCGTGTCGTCCACCCTGACAAAGGGGCAGTCGCATGGGACGTCGCGGTGCATCATCACAGCCGCCGCGCCTTCCTCACAGGCTTTTCCAATGAAATCGTGCCCATCGAAGCGGTCACCCTTGATGGCGATAAATAGACAGCCCGGCGTGATTTTTCGGCTGTCAATGCACACGCCGGTAATCTGCGCTTCTCCGTGCGCCTCTCCCTTGCAGGCAAGTGCAATTTCTCTGATCTGAAGTGGCAGCATGCTGATCTCTCCTCTCTGTTATCCCTCGTCGTTGCCTTCCTGCAAAATCTGAGCGACAATCTCACGTTCGTCGTAATGGATTTTTCTGGATTTCAAAATCTGATAGGTCTCGTGGCCCTTGCCCGCAAGAAGGACGAAATCGTCCTTTTTTGCAAGGTGCATCGCAAGGCGGATGGCCTGTGTCCGATTGACCTCAACATGCACGGGGATCGCCGCGTCCCTCATCCCTTCGAGCACATCCTGGACGATTTTATCAGGGTCTTCGGAGCGCGGATTGTCGGACGTGACAACCGCCACATCTGCCAGCCGCGCAACGACCGCGCCCATTTTCGGGCGCTTTGTACGGTCCCGGTCCCCGCCACAGCCGAACACACAGATGATCCGCCCGCGCGCGATCTCCCGCAGGGAGGAGAGGATGTTCTCCAGCCCGTCGGGCGAATGGGCGTAATCGATGATGACCGTATAATCCGTGCCCGTAGGAACCACCTCGATGCGGCCCTTCACGCCCTTCGCCGCGCGCAGCGCGTCCAGCGCTCGCTGGAAGGGGACGCCTGCCTTCATCGCGCACAGCAGCGCGCCCATGGAATTATAAACGGAGAAATGCCCTGGTATCTCCAGATGCACGCGCCCGATCATGCCGCTGCCGACAAGCTCGTATTCCACATAGGT
>DAWDUP010000091.1:0-9222 GCA_052346825.1 Candidatus Fimivicinus sp.
TTAGCGGAGAACCAAAGCGAAGCGCGGTTCGACCACCAATGTTCTCCGAAACACTAGAAATCTTTGATTTCGTGTGTTTCGTGAGGTTATTATACCATTCTCATCCCCGTTTGAAAACCGAAAACGGCTTTTTTTCAAATTGTTTGAAAATTTTGCACTGTAAAATCTGTCATCTATATCTCTCTTTCACGCAGCCATACTAGAAATGATTCTAAAAAAGATGGAGGCGAAAAATATGCACACCAATAAGGCGAATATCGCAAAGGGCATTGGCATCGCGATGGCGGTCGGCGGCGCAACGGCAATGCTTGGCAGCACAATGATGGGCTCCTCCGCAAAGCGTCATGCCAAGCGCAATGTCAACAAGGCGGTCAAGGCAGTCGGCGATATCGTAGGCGGCATCCAGTCTGCAATCAAATAAAAAATGGCTTCAAGCCGGCTGTGTTTGGATAGCTTTGAGGGATTCTTCTGTTTTTGCTGTGTAAAGCGGTTTTGCGTTATTGTGTTCGAAACGAATGCATTCGAAATTGCATTGCGAAAATCGTGCCGTCCTGAACCTGATTCAGGGCGGCTATTTCAAAAAATTACAACTCGTTACAAACCTTCTGAAACGGTTGCCGGCTCAAAATGCTCATCATATAATGAGATTTGGAAAGCAGCCTATGAATTTCTGGTTTAGAGGTATGGAAAAGGAGCGATTACGTGATCAGATTAGGGAAAAAATTCGTATGCCTACTGCTGGCCCTGCTGCTTTGCCTGCCGCTTGCCGCCTGCTCCAGGACGGAGCCGGAATCGACGGGCCCGCAGACGCCCTCTCAGGAGGGTACCATTGCACCAGAGCCGAGCGTAACACTGCCGGGAGCAGTTTCCCAAGCGCCGAATCAGCCGCAGTCTGGCACACAGATGGAGTCTGTTACCTCCTCTGGCGGCAGTAACGCAGAGCCTGTGCAGGCGCAGCCCATCAAACGCGAGAGCATAACGGGCGCGGCGAAAGAAAATGCAGGAACCTATACCGGCTTTGCCCCTCTCCCCACCGTCACCTTCAAGGTGACAGATCCGGAGAATACGCGGGGACTTTCGACGAAGGGCGTAGGCTATGGCTACGGCGTTGCGAAAAACGGGAAGCCACATGATATTTCGGTCAATAATCAGAAGCTTTTCGACAAATACCACGCGCTTGCACTTGATACCAAGTCCTCTCAAAAGGTGCTGTACCTGACCTTTGACTGTGGGTACGAAAACGGCTATACCGCAAAAATTCTCGACGTGTTGAAAGAGAAAAAGGTTCCCGCGGCATTCTTCGTTACAGAGCCATATCTCAAGGACAGCCCGGAAATTGCCGTGCGGATGATCAAGGAAGGCCATATCGTCGGCAACCATTCGAATAACCATCCAGTCTTCCCAGAAATCAGCCGGACAAAGATGGCACAGGAGATACAGGATTGTGATAACTACCTGCGTGAAAAATTTGGCTACAGTGCGCCGTTTTTCCGCTTCCCAACCGGTGAATACTCTGACTGCGCACTGGATCTGGTGCAGTCGCTTGGCTATACGAGCGTGTTCTGGTCTGTCGCCTATGGAGATTATGACACCAACAACCAAAAGGGCAAGCAATATGCGTTTGATACGGTAACCGCCCGGCTGCATCCGGGAGCCGTTATCCTCCTGCATGCAGTCTCAAAGGACAATGCGGCGGCGCTCGGCGAGATTATTGACTGGGCACGGGGCCAGGGATATGTGTTTAAGGCGCTGACTGAGTATGAAGGATAATCATATTAATAAAATACGCAGTATCCTCATCATTTGTTTTGCTGCGGAAGCAAATTAAAAACAAAAAAGCTGAAATCCCTGCGAAGCGCTTTAGAATGCTCCACAGGGATTTCCTAATTTATCCGATCCACGCATCCTATGCGGATGCGACATGAATGTCGGAAAATGCTTGTCCGGCAATTAATTCAACCTTTATGTTATAACAACAAATAGTCTTAGATAACGGTCAAGTAAGGTTTCCGTAATTATCGCATGTAAGAGTAACTGTTCTCTCTATTGTTTGGAGTGTAATCCCTAACATAGTTTGTTTCATAGTTACTTCCCCAATTGCTTTATTACCACTTTTCCACGAACTTGCTGATACTAGTTTCCATTTTGAAGCCCTAATATCTGTGTTATGTGATACTGCCGTACAAGTAGCGCTAACACCACTTACTACTGAAAAAGTACCGGTAACCGTAAAGACCCAGTCCACACCACCATTTGAATTATAATAAGTATGATTTTTATTTCCCTTTACAGTGTTTGAAGCAGCGCGAGTTAAAACAGGCTCTTGTGTCACGGTTGTAATAAGATAACTACCATCAGCAAAATACTCTATATTGGTTTCCTTTTCAGTCATTGCAATTGCACTGGAGTTTATCGTTACGCACATCATTAATAATAAACAGGTAAAGATGGCACATATTCTTTTTTTCATAATAAGACCCCTCCTATGAGATATTAGACCATGTATCAATATAGTCAACAGACTCATGCTCAGTACCATTTATTGAAAAATGAGCATCTAGCAATGCACTTGCATACACAATACCGACAATTGCAATAATAATGATCGCCGCAATCAAAATGATCCTGCGAAATGTCATTTGTTTCCTAATCTTTTCCGGAGTTTCCGATGTGGCCGTCTCCAAAAGGTCATTTGCCACAGTTTTCGGATCGCCGATCTCCTGCAGAATATCCTCAATGGTCGCGTCCGGATTTTCATCAATAAAAACGAGAATACCATTACGAACCTTATCGATATAAAATTCTTTTTCTGCTTTTGGACATGTTAGTGAATGGTTGACATCCTTCAGATATGGGTTAATTTGATCCATGAATTCTGGAGAAATTTCTACTTTTACGGCTTCTTCCTGCTTTCGATTCATCTTCTTTGCCCCCTTTTCCTCGCGAATCAGCGTTTTGCTATTTTCATGCTTTTCTGATCCGTTAATCTCAGGGTTGTGATCCGCTATTGTTTTCATCCGGACTATGGCTTTCTTTTCCTCCCCCTCCATCATATCAGCAAAGTATGACTGTATCAAACGAATTTCCATAAATTACAATGTAATAATAGCATACTCTTTGTCGAAAGTAAATAGCTACAGTAAATATAGGCAAAAAAATTTATCTTTGCGACCAATATTTGTAACATAATTCCCAATTTTGTGAAAGAAAAAGTGATTTTATACCAATATACAATAAATTTTTATCAGTCAATATTTTACATCCATTTCAGACTAAATAGGTCGAACCCAGGCAATTTAATTTTCTATTTGGGATTTTTGTTATTTGGCATATCATTCCTGCTAGTCTCCCTCTTTCGACAGACAAGGGGCCTGTTTTAAAACAGGCCCCTTGTTCCGTTTACAGCTCAAAAATTTTCTTGAGCGTTTTCGCCGTGCTACCCACCGTCAGGGCGATGATTTCATCTCCCTCCATCAGAGCCGTATTGCCGCGCGGGATCGTGATCAAAGAATCCCGCATCAGATAAATCAAAACACAGTCCTTCGGCAGATTCAGCGACTGGACGGTCGCGCCGGATTTCGACCAATTGTGCGGCAGCTTATATTCATTGATGGAGGCGTCGCTGTTATTGATATCCGCCACCAGGCGGACCGCCGCCCCTTCCACCTCGTGCTCGATCATTCCAGTGATGATCCGGGTGGGGGACATCGTGATATCCACACCGAGCTTTTTCATAATGTCCATATTTTTGGGATTGTTGACCCGTGCAACCGTTTGCCGGACGTTGAACTGCTGCTTGGCGAGCTCGCAGGCGATCAGGTTATCCTCGTCCTTACCGGTTACGGCAATCATCGTATCGCATCGCCCAGCACCGCCGCGCGCGAGCGTTTCCACCGATGTGCCGTCTCCGCAGATGACGGGAATATCGAGAGAATTGGCGATGCGCGTGCAAAATTCCCGTTTCTTTTCAATCAGACTAACGTTGTAACCATCCTCCATCAACGCCTGTGAGAGGAAATAACCGAGATTCCCGCCGCCGACTATCAATATTTTCATGATCGTATCGAGATCCTTTCCCGGCCCGCCTTGAGAAAACCGGGCCAATGTTCAGAAAAGAGGGATCAGTCGTTGATATGCGCAAAAATAACGCTGTCGCCCTCTGTTAAAATCAGATCCTCCGCATTGGTCAGAAGGAGCGTTCCCCCTTTGCGGCGCACCGCGAAGGGCATTTCATTTTTGCGGTGGTAGAGCTGCGAGGGCTTTAGCCCCCAGTCACGGCGATCCGTTTTGACTTCCTCAAAGGAAATGGAGCCGGTTCCAAAATGCAGCATGGAGAATTTCGCATCCGCCTGTGTGATGAGATCGAGCAGGTGATCGGCCTCGTAACGGGTGGCGCAGATGGTATGCAGGCCAAATTTATGAAAAACCGACTCGCGGGAGGGGTCCAGAATGCGGGTATAGATTGTTTCGATGTTAAAATCCGTCATCAAAAGCTGTGTCACCATCACATTGACATTATCCTCTGATGTAATGGCGCAGGCCACGTCTGCATTTTCACAGCCAGCGGAGATGAGCACGTCCCGGTCGACCGGAACACCCGCCACTGTGATGCCATCGAAATGATCTCCAAGCAGGTCGAGCCTGCTTTGGTCGCGGTCCACGACCGCAACGTCATAGCCTCGCCCGGACAGGGCAAGGGCCAGCCGGCGGCCAGTTTTTCCAGCGCCGACGATTAGAACGTTCATGCTAATGTGCTCCTTTTTGGTTCAAAAATTATCGAATTTTATGATTGACACACACAATGCCTGCAGAGGTGATGTCGATGATCCCGTATTCCCCGTTTGCCACAGCGCCGGGATTCATCAGATACAGGCCGTCTTCATAATCTGTCACGGCATGGTGAGTGTGGCCATATAATGCAATGTCGGCCTTACAGGCGCGTGCCTGCTGCCGGAGCGGCCCATCGCCATATTTCACGTTTTCCGCATAGCCGTGCGTGCAGTAAAGCAGCTTGCCTACCACGCGTTCGAGCGCGAGGGCGGGCAGCAGGGAGCCCCAGTCGCAGTTGCCCCGCACAGAGATCACGCGCTTGTTTTCGCAAAGGCCCATTGCCTGCTCCATGTCGCTTTCTCCATCGCCCAGATGGATGACAACCTGCGCCGAGGGCTGCTGCAGGATGGCGTTGTATAAAGCGTACGCATCCCCGTGGGAGTCGGATACAACAAGAATCCTCATGCTCATCAGTACCACCATCCCTTCCGCAAAAGATGGAAGTTTTGAGCGGTTCGGCCACGCCGAATTCCGGCCCTCTCATTTGGCCGGGGAGCACGAAACTTTAGCGTGAAAAAATTATTTTTCATACTTTCCCCCTTCGCAAGCATATTAGTATTATATACACTACAGGTGGTGAATGCAATGATCGACGGAAGAAATCTTACCGCAGAACAGATGAAGACGGCGCTGGAGCATTTGAGTGAGACCTCTGGAAAGGCGGCCTCAGATATCGAACAGGCAATCAACAAGGGAAACTGGGAAGAGTTTGTGCAGAAAAATATGAATCCCATGCAGGCCCAAACGCTCAAAAAGCTTTTGGAAAACCGGGAGGCGGCGGATAAGCTGCTGGCAACGCCGCAGGCACAGAACCTGCTGGAAAAGCTTCTGAATAACAAACAGCATTTTAACCGATAACACAGCTTTTTGGCCTTCCGGCCGGCTGGAGCAATGACACGGGGGGATTTTGGAAAATGGACGATATGAATTTAAGCGGACTGCTCAATAGTCTGAGCCCGGAGGATATCCGCTCCCTGCAGGGGATAGCCCAGTCACTGTTTGGCGGGCAAGGGCAAAACGACCAGCAGGCAGGGCCACCGGCCCCTCAAAATGTGCCGGCGCCAGAGGAGGGAAAAAGTGGGGTCGGTGACGCGCTTGGCGCGCTTTCCGGTCTGGATCCGGCGATGATGAAAAAACTGTCCTCTATCATGGGCGCGATGAACGGGGCGAGAGACGATTCCAGATGCGCCTTTATTGCAGCGCTCAAGCCTCTCCTGAGCCCTGAGCGCCGCCATAAGGCGGATGAAGCGCTGCGCATAATGCGGCTGTTGGAAATGCTGCCAATTTTAAGGGACCAGGAGGGGCTTTAATTGGGGAGAGACTATACATACAGTGAGCTATTAGCCATGCAGGAGGAAGCGACGCAGCGTGTGCGGGAGATGCAGCGCCGCGCTCAGCTAACGGCCCAGCGGGCACAGGAGGAGCTGGATCGGAAGAAACCCGCATCAGCGCCGAAGGAGAAGACGGAGCAATCGCCACTGCCAAAGGCCAGTGACACGAATGGAGGAGATACGCGGGAGCATATGCCGCTTAACAGACCTCCAGCACCCGAAAGGACGCCGCAGCAGGAAAAGACAGGGGTCGACGCGGGCCGGTTCTCCTTTTTGGACGGCGAGGCGCAGCCTGTGCAGCCTTTCTCCGGCAAGCCGCATCAGCAAAAGCACATCTCCATGCCGGTCGATTTTATTCAGGAAAAACAGGAGCCGCCGGCAGCCTCCCGGGAGTCGGCAGAAAGCGCCTCACAAACGCCGGAAGGTAAAGCCGCGCCTGGCAGAAAGCTTACGTCTCCGCTGAACCTGCTGGAGGGCAACTCCGACCAGTCGCTTCTGCTGGCGCTGATGCTCCTTTTGAACGGAGAGGGTGCAGATGAGCTGTTGCTGCTTGCCCTTCTGTATATTATGATGTAAAGTAAGAATTTTTGAGAACAGTTCCCCTTTTTTCTGTTTTATGTTAAACTGAAAGAGCCTGCAGGCGAGGTGTCCGCAGGCGAAAATTTGGTATTTTTAACAGAAAAAAGGGGAATGGATATGACATACAGTTATCGAACACGCGGAACCTGCTCTAGGGAAATTGAGGTGGAACTGGAGGACGGGATCATCCGTCATGTCAAGTTCCATGGCGGTTGTGCGGGAAATCTTGCGGGTATTTCCAAAATCGTGGAGGGGATGTCCGCGCAAAAGGTGATCGATACCTTTTCCGGCATTCGCTGTGGCCTGAAGCCGACCTCCTGCCCGGATCAGCTTGCGCATGCCGTAGAGGAGGCGCTCCGGCAGACGAAACAGGCGTGAGCATGCGCCCTTCTGAAATCCGGCTTTTATGAAACACCTTGTAAAAGATCGATACGGAAGGCGGTCGTACGCCACCCGGCAGGGAAAGAAAGGCACATCATCAGATGGAGATTGCCTTGCGTGGAGGTGGACGAGCCGGGGGCGCGGCTACACAGCCTGGCCTTCCCCTGATAGATGAGAGACAAGGGCCAATATTCCTATGCTTTAAAACGCAGATTTCTTAGGCTAGAGGGAAACGGAAGGCTTGATGTTACCATGCAGATCGAAATGCACACATTCTAAACAGAACGGAGGAAAGGGCATGCCGCGCATCCTGCGCTTTCAGATCGACACGCGCTATGAGGGCCGCAAGGTCATCCACTTTCTGCGCGGGGAGGCGGGCCTGTCCGCCCGGCTGGTTCAATCGCTCAAGCGGCAGCCGGGCGGCATCTGCCTGAACGGCATACAGACCCGCACCATTGACCGGCTCCATGCAGGCGACATATTGACACTTTGCCTGCCGGACGATACAGACAACGTGGAGCCGCTGCCTCTTGCGCTCGACCGGTTATATGAGGACGATGACCTGCTGATCGTCAATAAGCCTGCAGGCCTTGCCATGCATCCAACCCACAATCACCAGGGGGATACGCTTGCCAATGCCGTGGCGGCTTATTTTCAGCAGCAGGACCGGCATGTGACCATGCGCTGTGTGGGGCGGCTGGACCGGGATACATCTGGTGCCGTCGTATGCGCTCTGAACCGCTATGCGGCCGCACGGCTGTCCGGCGGTGTGGAAAAGGAATATCTGGCGATCGTATCCGGGCTTTATCACGGCAGTGGGACGATCGACCGGCCGATCGTCCGGCCAAACCCGATGCATACTAGCCGTGCAGTCGGGGAAGGCGGGCTTCCCGCGGTGACGCACTGGCGGGCAGAAAGATGGGGGGCAAACATGACGCTGGTGCGCGTGTGGCTGGAAACGGGCCGCACGCATCAGATCCGGGTCCATTTTGCCTCTCTCGGTACGCCCTTGGTAGGGGACACCATGTACGGGATGCCGGATGAGCGGATTGCTCGGCAGGCGCTGCACTGTACCAGCGCCCGCTTTGTGCATCCTGTGACTGGACGGCCGATGTACGTAGAAGCGCCTCTTCCACCGGATATGAAAGCGCTGTGCGCGCAGATGGAGCCGGTTCAGGAATAGCCGAAGGAGCCGCCGTCGATATGGAGTACCTGGCCTGTCATAAGGGCGGAATCCTCGCAGGCGAGATAGACATAGCCCTGTGCCATTTCAAATGGCTGGCCTGCGCGGCCCATCGGTGTTTCCGAGGTAAAGGAGCCGAAGGTCTCCAGCGCGTCCGCCGGGAAGGAGGCAGGCTGCAGCGGTGTCCAGACCGGCCCTGGTGCAACGGCGTTCACGCGAATTTTGCGGCTGACGAGGGATTTTGCGAGCGAGCGCGTCAGGGAGACGATCGCTCCTTTCGTAGCGCTGTAATCGATGAGCTTGTCGTCGCCCTGATAGGCGGTGATGGAGGTTATATTGATGATTGCACCACCCTCGGGGATGAAGGGAAGGGCCTCCTGGATCACATAGAAATAGCCGTAGACATTGGTTTCAAAGGTGTCGGTTAGCTGGTCCTGTGTGATGTCCAGAATGCTTTCCCGGACGAACTGGACGCCGTGATTGTTGACGAGCACGTCGATTTGGCCAAACAGGTCCACGGTTTCCTTGACGATACGCTTTGCATTGCGCCGCTCTCGCAGATCGGCTGGTAGCAGGATGCACTGCGCGCCGATCCCCTCGATATGCTGCTGCGTCTCGCGCGCGTCCCGCTCTTCATCGAGATAGGAGACGGCCACATTTGCGCCCTCTTTGGCGAACGCATAGGCAACGGCGCGTCCAATGCCGCTGTCGCCCCCTGTGATAAGCGCGGTTTTTCCCTTGAGCTTGCCGCTTCCCTTAACAGCAGGATTTTCCGCAATGGGTAGCGGATCCATGAGGTATTCCAGGCCAGGCTGGCAGTTTTGACGCTGCGGTGGAAAGGTGAGCCCCACCTGCCGGCATTTTTCCTGGGTTCCCCGGTAGGGATAAGTTGGATAAGACATAGAAACGCCCTTTCTT
>DAWDUP010000092.1:0-5050 GCA_052346825.1 Candidatus Fimivicinus sp.
ATTGACCTTGTGGAGACGGAAAAGTTGGTGGATGCCTGTATTGCGGGCGGCATCAATTATTTTGATACCGCCTATGTGTATGGAGATGGCGACTCGGAACATGCAGTACGCCGCACGCTGGTGGAGCGTTATCCACGCGAATGCTTTTATCTTGCAAACAAGCTCCCCATGTGGCTTTTACCGGAGGGGCATACGCCGCAGGAACTGCTGGAAACGTCGCTCAGGCGAACGGGCGTTTCTTATTTCGACAATTACCTGCTGCATAACCTCAATCAGGAAAACTGGGAAATCTGCAAAAAAGAGCGATTGGTCGACTTTATCTTCGCAAAAAAGACGGCGGGGATCGTGCGGAACGCCGGCTTCTCCTTCCATGATACGCCAGAGGTCTTAAACGAAATCCTCCATGCAGGAGACTGGGATTTCGTTCAGCTGCAAATCAATTATTACGATTGGGAGACCGCCCAGCGTGCCAGGGAGCAATATGAAATGGTGACTGAGCGTGGAATTCCCTGCATCATCATGGAGCCTGTGCGCGGCGGTGCACTCGCCTCACCCCATCCGGATGTCGTATCCCTGCTCCGCAGCGCTGATCCGGAGGCGAGTCCGGCTTCCTGGGCGCTGCGGTTCGCCGGAAGCCTGCCCAATACGGCGGTCGTGCTCAGCGGTATGTCCACCATGGAGCAGGTGGAGGAAAATCTGCGGCTCTTCAATCATTTTCAGCTGTTATCTGGGGAGGAACAAGAATTGCTCAGACAAGCAGTTGCCGTATTGGAAGGGCTTGCGCTGATCCCCTGCACCGGCTGCAATTACTGTAAGGACTGCCCGGAAGATGTGCGGATTTCCAGCGCCTTCGATGCGTATAACACCTGCCTGCGCTTTGACCAAATGGCTGAGTTGCAAACACGCATCCAGGAGCTCCACATTTCTAATTGCATCGAATGCGGTAAGTGCGAAGGCCATTGCCCGCAGCATATTGCGATCCGAAGTGAGCTGAAAAAGATACTTGCGTGCGCAGAAGCATCGGTGTAGCCACGCCGGTCATATCGGTCTTTCCGTTCACATAATCAAAACCACCGGTTGAATGGTGGTTTGACCAGGCGCTGTAAGAGCCCCATGCTTGTGGGGACCCGTTAAAGAGGGTATTGAACAATCCGCCAATCACATCATTATTCCTGCAGCCCCCTACTCGGGGGCTGTTATTTCGCAGCTTTTTACTTGCTTTTTTGACCCTTGAACGGGTCTACGAACTCTTCCATACTTTCCTATGACAAGCTCCTTCCAAAGTTTTAGTTTAGTGTATCACAGTTATTGATATTTGTATCGCCAACCATATTAAAGTTTTTACAGGAAACCAAACGGATCTTATCATAGCGATACCCCGAAAAATAGCGCAAAAAACAGAGGTTCTTACTCCTGAACCTCCGTTTTCCTGGCTTTCTTTAGTCCATCGGCTGTGGCGTCTATGACAATGAGATCTTTTACTGCTGCGATAGCAATTCCACAGGGCGTTTATTATACAAAAATTTATCACCCGAAGAAAAAATTTAGTGAAGCGGTAGAATTTCAATAAAATGTTTATTGTATATTGTGTAGTGTGTTATACGCTCTGTCAGCGTTGCCGTGGAAGCGCCGTTGCCGCCGGCGAGGCAAGGGCATTGGAAGCGGCAGGAAAACAGGGCTGTGATTGCGGGGCGTAAAGCCGCAAGCACAGGGCTGGTTTCATCAGCAGACAGGGCGTATATGAAAGCCCCCGTTCCTCGTCTTACACTCCGACCTGTGGACAAAATGTCCCGAGGCCGTAGCCACATTTTCGAAAAGGTTGCAAACAGACAAGACGGCTATTCCCTACGTTTTGCAGCTTGGGATATTTTTCTTCCAAAATTGAAATGGGCGGGAAAGTCATTTTAGAGCTTTGCTAATACTTATTACCCATTTTATATAATGGTGGATTTTTCCGTTATCGTATATTTTTAAACTTATTTATAGTAGTTCCCTCTATCTGCCTCAAATTTTAATCGTTTGTCTTTTCCGAAAGTAATCATAAATCCAATACGATTTTTTTTGCCTGCTCCTGTGCTGCGTTGTTCAATTTCTCGTAAACATAGGTTTCATTCTTCCAATTTTGCAGATTACGAAGCCTTGCGCCTTTATCTCCATGCTCTGGGTCATCAAACAGTTTAAGAAGCATTTGACATGGCATATCAGCGCATTCCCCGCAATGGGTAAAGCCTCTACCGATACAGCATTTTGCCTTGTCACATTCGCCCCAAAACATATCACCACCTTGTGTTTTGCAGCCTTTGCAGCCTATCCTATCTTTCCATTCACATATCCCGCAGTATGTTCCGCAAAACGCTATCATTTCTTTATCCATTTTTTCAGTGTCCTCCTATCCCTCTTCTGATTTGCTGTTTCGCTTTTTTATTGTACCACAATTCCGAGAGCGTAGAAATAGGCGGTTTCCCAGCGGGATTTTCTACCTCTCGGATATATGGCATAGGTGATCAAAAAGGTTTACACTTAGAGCGGTTTATCAATGAACAGCATCAAAACCGCAAGACCCCGGTGCTGAGAAAACAGGCAAATGCTTTGATACGCCGGGAGTGCTGCAACTGTGAGGGCGCTGACACGGATAGCGGAATTGACTGTGGAAGCTATCAGCCCGGAACAGGTCAGCCAGATTGCCGGCTACCTCGACACTTGGGACAGCGTATCCTTTGACGATAAGCGGCGTGTAGTGGATTGGATGATTACCACCATAGCCGCCACAAGCGACAGCTTGAACATTACATGGAAAGGCGCTGTTTCCCCTTGTTTACCAATGCTAAAAAGTTTTTATCAACCACTTGTTCCACGAGTGGTTGAATCATGCTGATTCGGCGCCAACAAAAATTGAGGCGGCCTGGAATCTTCCAGACCGCCTCACTGCAGATCATGCAAAAATGCTAACGGGCCGTGTTGCCGACTCCGTCTTTTACATTGTCGGCCGCATTGCTCAGGGCTTCGCTGATTTTCGTCAGATCGTCCTTTGCTTTGCTACCGGCCTCACTGAACGCCTCGCTCGCCCTTGTGACGCCTTCTGCCAGGCGGCTGCTGGCATTCTCCACAATATTGGTGGAATTTTCAGCAGAGGCGAGAGGGGAACGGGAGGATTCCGTGATCTTTCCGTCATCCTTATCGCCGCAGCCGCCTAAAAATACGCTGCAGGTTAGCATTAGCCCCAGAAGAACTGCAATTACCTTTTTCATGCATGAAGACTCCTTTTTGAAAAGCTTTTCTCACAGCCCGGAAGAATCCGAAGCAGTTGAGAATACAGACAATAGGATGCCCGCCCTTTGGGAAATTATGCACCGCGGCGACCTATTAACGGGTTAGCATGCCTCCGTCAGCATGGAGAAGTTGAAGGATATTTGCTTCATCCCCAGTTTGGGCATTGATATAAACGAGGATTTCATCCTCCTTCTGACCCTTGCAGCGGAATTCATAGCAATAAACTTCTCCGCCCGCATCTGTGGGAATAAAGGCGAGGCGGGAAGAGAGCACTGTGAGCTTCGGACTCAGGCGCTGCTGAGCCTGTCCCTTAGTGATTTTTGGCGTGGGGATCACCCGATCTTTATGGTTCATCAGATAACCGCGCGCGTCGACAGAGACGATTTCGCCATTGTCCAGCGCAACACCTACCTTGATCAGGTCGGGATAGCAGATGGCATCACCCTCCATCTGGGCGAAATTGACGACGCAGATGCCGTCGTTGAGCGCATAATAGCTATCCTTCATATTTTCAAAACCCATCTCTTTTAAAAAGGCCGCTGCACGCGAGATTGCATCCTGGGCTTCCAGCGTCGCCTCGTCGGCAAAACGAGAATTGAGCATATAGCAGAGATAGCCGCCGGCCTTGGTAATACTGATGCTCATTGTATCGTAGAAAAAGCCGTAGGAGGCCATATTTCCGTCCTCATCCGCATCCTCCTGCAGATTGTTTGCCGCAATTCCGCTAAATTTGGAGGCGATTTTGGCCGCCTCCTCGCGGGTAATATTGCTTTTACCCTGGAGCATGGCTGGGCTTTTCTGATTGATATGGTCAGAAAAGGGCCCGTCGTAAATCAGCGTTGGGTAATCCGCGAGTGCCTGCTCAGCATCCGAAAAGCTCTGGCTCAGCGAGATGGTCTGTATGCCCTCGCCGCCCTGAGATAGCGCATCGCGCGCTTGCTCCAAATCGAGCGTTCCGTTATCGAGATGCATGCTGACGGTGGCGAGCTGCCCGCACAGGGAACGCGATAGGCCCAGCAGTTTTTCGAGGGTCTCCCGTTCGCTGTTGGAGATCGTCCCGCCGTCGGCGACCTTGCGGTTAAGCGACATGGCGTATTCTCCCACCTGGGAGAGAAACCGATACGTGTTGTCCATCTGCAGGTCTGAGGTGGGAAGCTGGCTCAAGCTGCTTTTGGCGCCCGTGGCCTCGCGCCAGAGGGAGGAGGAGAGTTTTGCGAGCATCGGCGGCGTATTGGTATAGATCACCTTGCTCAGGTCGCTTTCAATATGATCCATATATTCCCCAAGCTCTAGAAGTGCGCGCTGCTGCGATTCTTCATAGGCGGTTTTATAGCGCCGCGTTTGAAGCGCGCCGATGGAGGCCGTTGCAACAAGAACGACGAAAAGCGCGGCCAGATAGCTTGCCAAGCGGATTCGGCCGCGGCGTGAATGCGTTTGATACATTGGAAAACCTTCCTTTCCAAAATAGAAGCTGAATGTTTGTTTGCCTCTATTTTTTGCACGAATGTGCGGAATATTCCTGCTTGTGCGGTATCCTGCCCAATCGTTAGAAAATAGATCAAATGTTACAAAATTGAAATAGTATTTTCTATTTAAAAAGTATACAAAGGATAATCGGTGTGCTATAATAATGCATACCAAACCTGCCTGAAACGCCCTGGGAATACGGGTTTTTCGCTGGTTTGGAATTCACCCGAATGCGGCCGGAGGCGGGGCTGGGAGCGGTCGCAATTGCGTTTGATGAGAACCATTGGGAAAGGGGCACTGGAATATGGCTGAC
>DAWDUP010000092.1:5060-9150 GCA_052346825.1 Candidatus Fimivicinus sp.
CTGACAAATTGTATTATTGGGAGAACCCGGCGATCATTCAGGAAAACAAGGAGAAAGCGCACGTCATCGCTCTGCCTTACGATAATTTTGATGCGGCGCTGGCGCGCGGCGAATCGCCTTATAAAAAGACACTCAATGGAAATTGGCGATTTTACTGGCAGATGGGTGTGGAAGGGCTGCCCGACAATTTTCAGGCGGAGGACTTTGACGACGGGTCCTGGGATGAGATCGAGGTGCCCGGCGTGTGGCAGCTGCAGGGCTATGGAAAGCCCATTTACCTGTCTTCGAGCTATCCGGACGCAATCGAAACGGCTAAGGACAAAATTCCCGCCATCAACCATGCCAAAAACGAGGTTGGAATTTACCGGCGAACCTTTACCGTGCCTGCCCAATGGGAGGGCAAACAGCTCTTTATTCACTTTGGGGCGGTTAAATCTGCATTTTTCCTGTATATCAATGGGAAGCGCGTCGGTTATTCACAGGGTTCCATGACGCCTGCCGAGTTTCGTATCACAGATTATGTTCATGCGGGCGAAAATCAGCTGACGGCGGAGGTATACCGCTATTCGGACGGTACCTATCTGGAGGATCAAGACATGTGGTTCCTCAGCGGCATTTACCGCGAGGTATTCCTCTATGCGGAAAACGAAATCTATCTGCGCGATTTCTATGCGCGGGCGGAGCTGGACGAATCGTGCGAGGACGCTACCCTGAGCGTTTGGACGGGTGTGGTCAATTTCGGCAGAGAAGCCGCTGAAGATATTGTATTGGAGGCTTCGCTTGTCGGTAAGACCACCATCGAATTTGAGCCGTTGGCGTTAGTTGCGCTTCCGGGCGATACACGCAGTTTTTTCACTGCCGATATTGAAAAGCCGCTGCAGTGGTCTGCGGAAACGCCGAATCTCTATACGCTGGTGCTGACTCTGCGCCAAGGGGAGCGGGTGCTCTCCTGCAAGAGCGTGCGCGTCGGCTTTAAGCGGATCGAGATTAAGGGAGAACAGCTTCTGGTCAATGGCAGCCCGGTTTTGCTCAAGGGCGTCAACCGCCATGATTTCGATCCCGATCATGGATGGGCCGTGCCGCGTGAGCGGTATTATGAGGACTTGGGCCTCATGAAGCGAGCGAATATCAATGCAATCCGTACCAGCCACTATCCCGATGATCCATTTTTCTACGAGCTGTGTGATGAATACGGCTTCTATGTCATGGATGAGTGCGATATGGAGACGCATGGCGTGCGCCGCAAGAATGTACCGGGCAGTAATCCGATGTGGACGCAGGCCGTCGTTGACCGCGCGCGCCGCATGGTTATCCGTGATCGCAACCACGCCTGTGTATGTATCTGGTCGCTTGGCAACGAGGCGGGTGATGGCGAGAATTTCAAATATATGAAGCAGGCGATTCTCTATCATGACGATTCCCGCCCGGTCCATTACGAGGGCGATTTCGATTTGACGACCTCTGACTTTATCAGCCGGATGTATCCCAACGGGGAGATGATGGAAAAGCTTGGCAACCGCCAGCCCGTCACCGTTTCCATGTTTGAAAATATCG
This sequence comes from Candidatus Fimivicinus sp., assembly GCA_052346825.1. Lineage (GTDB taxonomy): Bacteria > Bacillota > Clostridia > Oscillospirales > Acutalibacteraceae > Fimivicinus. The sequence goes on from DAWDUP010000092.1 coordinate 6,615, forward strand.
CCAATTCCCTTGCTGCGGATAATAAGCCGATTTCCGCCGAGATGTACCGGGGCAAGCCGGTTGTGCTGTGCGAATTTGCGCATGCAATGGAAAACAGCCTGGGCAATTTCCAGGAGTTTATGGATGCCTTTGAGAAGTACGATAATCTCTGCGGCGGCTTTATCTGGGACTTTGTTGATCAGGCGATCCGCAAAAAAGAGAACGGCATGGACAAGTGGCTTTACGGCGGCGATTTCGGTGAAGGCGCGACGAGTGCATATTTCTGCGCAAACGGGATCATAGCCGCGGACAGAACGCCGCATCCGTCCTATTATGAGGTGAAAAAGGTCTATCAGCCGATCAAGGCGGAGGAGAAAAACCTGATCAGCGGAAAAATTGTAGTGCATAATAAATTTCTCTTCACCGATCTGTCCGGATATGCGCTGGTCTGGACGGTACAGGCGGCGGGCGAGACGATTCAAGAAGGGCGGATTGACGAGCTGGAAATCCTGCCAGGCGCTTCTGCTGAAATCTCCTTACCTTATGATTTGACGGATCTGCCCGCTTCGGAATGCGTTTTAACGGTGTCGTTTGTCACCAAAAAGGATCTCCCTTGGGCGCAGGCCGGATTTGAGGCGGCCTGGGATCAGTTTGTCCTGAAAAAGGAAGTGGATACCCGTTGCATCCGGAAGGGCCCGGTGATCAAGTTTAAGCACAGTGGGAAGTTTATTTATATCAGCGGCGGTTGCTTCAATGTGGTGTTTGAGGACGGCATATTGACGACGCTCTCTTATAATGGAAAGCCATATCTTTCGCAGGGAGGAGGGATCCGGCCGAATTTCTTCCGCGCACTGACGGATAACGATATCGGCACCTTTAACTTTGCGCCTCAGTTTGCCGCCGTCAACCCGGAAAACCTTTGGAAGCTTGCCAATAAAGCGCTTCGCGCGCGTGGTACGACGGTTTCTCAGGGCGCGGGCAATGAGGCTGTGGTCAGCGTCAAGTGGTTTACGCCCTTTACCCGCAAGGTGGAGACACAGTACCGTTTTCTGCCGGACGGTACGATTATCGTGCAGCATATGGCCTCTTCGCTGGCGACGAATCTGCTGCGTGTTGGCCTGCGCATGACCCTGCCTGCGGGGCTTGATCAGGTGAACTGGTACGGTCGCGGGTTCCAGGAAACCTATTGCGACCGCAAGACCGGCGCAAAAATTGGGCGGTATGAGGCATCCGTCGCGGATTTGGAGACCCCTTATATGCGCCCGCAGGAAAACGGCAACCGCGTGGATGTACGGAGCCTGGAGATCCGCAGGGCAGACGGCTCGGGGCTTTGCTTCAAAGCACTTCCCGGTACAGTGTTCGAATTTAGCGCGCACCATTACAGCCTAGAGGCGCTGGAAAAAGCACGTCATCAGCACGAGCTGGTGCGTGAGGGAAATACCTTCCTGTATCTGGATGCACGGCAGTGCGGCGTCGGCGGCGATATGCCCGGTATGGCATGCCTGCGCGAGCCATATATTTTGCACAGCGGCATCCCTTACAGCTTCCGATTTACAATTTCTCCGCTGGGGGATCGCTGAGCAAAGCCTTTACGCTTTTGGAAATGTGACTAATTTTTAAATTTTGAAAAGTGGCTATTGAGCACTTATTCCCAATATGGTACAATGGCGACAGAGTGAAAGGGGTGAGAATCAGATGGACATAGAACACAAACGAGATAAATTTGACGCTATGCGCGAGGATGCAATTGAGCGAATTCTGTCCGCCTCAACGCAGCTGTTTTCTGATTACGGCTATGCCGCCACCACCATTCAGATGATAGCAGACCGCGCAAAGGTTGTTCCCAGCGGAATTTATCATTATTACGCTGGAAAATCGGAGTTACTCAAGGCTGTGGTGGACCGTCTTGTATTCAAGGTGGAGACACTACTGACCAATTCTGGGATCATCTTTCTGGAGAAATCAGAAATCATTCATTTTTTGGATTATTGTATTCAGGCGCTCAAGGAGAATATGGCGGATGTCCGGCTGCTGACGATGCTGGTATTGCAGAAGGATACTCCGCCCGATTGCTCGGAAAAGCTGCTGGGGATTGCTCAGTTCGTTTGGAGGGAATTGCCTCAGTTTGAAATGGACGAGGCGAGCCGGTATGAATGCCTGCGCTTGATCGAGGACTTGTTTGCTGCTGCAACGTTGTTTGCCGCTTCAAGGGATGAGGCGATCTTTGACCGGCAAACGGCGGAAATCCGGGTGAAATTTCAGGAGATCTTTGCCTATGACACGGTTTCCAATGAATTAGTTGATCTGCAGGTAGAGCAGCCAGATTCATAACAGGCGAAACAAATAAATATGCACAATACAAAAGCGCTGATGCAGAAAAATGCTGCATCAGCGCTTCAGTCTGTCGAAAAGGGATATCGTTTTGTCAAAATGCACGAGAACAATCTCGTAAATTGGACCGCGCTCAGGCCGCGCGGGCCCTCCCTTTTCCGTTCGGCCGGCAAAGGAAGCAAAAGGGGCCGTTTTGCACGGCACTTCGGCAGCGGCAAAATGAAGC
>DAWDUP010000093.1:0-8996 GCA_052346825.1 Candidatus Fimivicinus sp.
CTGTATTATAACTATCTGGAAAACGGGACGACCGATCCCGAGAAGGAGCAGGCGCTGGTCAGGGAAATTGATGAGATAAATGCCGCCATCAGAGAGCTCAAAGAAAATATCAATGAAATGCGTAATCGGGTCACATGCCCTGCATGCGCTGCGGCAAACGATCCGCAGGCGGTATTTTGCTCCCAGTGCGGCGCGCGGCTTCAGGGAGAGGAATGAGGGGACAGAATATTTTACAGGATAGGAAGTGTTGTGCTTGCCGACGAATAAAAAGCAGACGATGCTCAACGGTGCGCTTACCCTGGTTTTTACCACGCTCATCGTAAAGGTCATCGGCGTGCTCTATAAGATCCCGCTGACCGCTATGCTCGGTGAGGTGGGCCTCGGCTATTTCAGCTCTGCATACGATGTCTATACCCCGATTGTCTCCATTTCGATGGCCGGTATCCCAATTGCGGTGGCCAAAATGGTATCGCAGGATGTGGCGCTGCACCGTTACCGCAATGCCCGTCAAACCTATCGGGTTTCCTTCCGCTTGTTTATGATCATCGGCGTAGTGGGCACAGCCGTGATGCTGTTGCTGGCTTATCCATATGCTGTATGGATCAGCAAATCTCCCAATACGCTTTACAGCATTCTCGCAATCGCGCCGGCCGTTTTCTTCTGCTGCGCGATGTCGATTTATCGCGGCTATTATGAGGGCCTGAGCAATATGGTGCCTACCGGCGTCTCACAGGTGATCGAGGCGCTTGGAAAACTCGTGCTGGGATTGATTCTGTCCTATGCTGTCATCCGTGTCGGCAAGCACCAGTTTGCGGCGGGTGGCGCGGTCTTCGGTAAGACCGTGCAGAACCTGGATGAGGCAATGGCCGAGATTTATCCCTATGCTGCTGCCGCTGCGGTGATGGGTGTAACGCTTGGGACGATGTTCGGCATGCTTTATCTGGCTCTGCGGCATAAAATCAAAGGCGACGGCTTTACACGCACCGACCTGGTCAATTCTCCGAAGCCGCTCAGCGGCCAGGAAATCGCCAAGATGATGATGGCATTAGCGATACCGGTCGTAGCGAGCTCTCTGATTACCAATGTGACCAATATTATTGACGCCGGTATGTTGCGCGCCAGGCTTGCTGATATTATGGGCAACCCGGAAAGCGCCAGCGTGATGAAGACGATGTATGCCGAATCCCTGATCGGAACCGGCACGCCCGATGGCAGTGTGACCGATTATCTCTATGGCTGCTATTCCGCCGCCATCAATTTTAAAAACCTTGTTCCGATGATCACGATGAATTTCGGCGTGAGCGCGCTGCCGATCCTTTCCGCTGCATGGGCGACCAAGGATCACAAGACCAGCCGGGTGACCATTGAATCTGTGCTGAGGCTTACGTTGCTCATCGGCTTGCCCGCCGGCATTGGCATGGCGGTGCTCGCCGAGCCCATCTTGATGCTGCTTTATGGCAGCCGCCCGTATCTGGTGCCCGTGGCTGTTCCGATTATGAAGGCGTATGGCTATTCGACCGCGCTTATGGCGCTGTCCGCGCCGATCACCAATATGCTGCAGGCGATCGGCCGCACGGATGTGCCGGTGAAATCCCTGCTGATCGGCGCCGCGATCAAAATCGTGGGCAACTATGTGCTGGTCGGCATTCCCACGATCAATATCCAGGGCGCCCCGTATGCGTCGATTCTGTGTTATATTATCGTCGTAGCGCTCAATCTGTATTTCCTGCTACATGTTTCAAAGGTGCGCATCAACGTAACTTCTGTTTTCTTCAAGCCAGCCTTTTGTTCCATTGTCTGCGGCGTTGCCGCCTTTACGAGCTATGGCATTTTAAGCAAGCTGCTGGAAAACATCTGGCCGAAGGATGGCCTGATGGGTGTCAGTATGCTCAGCTCGGGCAATTTCTCCGCGCTGGTGGCGATTATAATCGCAATCGCGTTTTATGTAGTGGCACTGCTGTTCAGCCGAGCGATTTCAAAGGATGACGTTGTAATGTTGCCAAAGGGAGAAAAAATTGCTAAAATACTTGAAAAATACGGCCTGATAGGGTAATATACTCATGTTGCATTTTTCCTGCATGCAGGGAGGGCTGAAAATGATCAACGGCTTTGTGTTCAAAGATCGTTATGGGATCGACGACCTGCTTCAAATCATGCGCTATCTGCGTTCTGAAGGCGGGTGTCCTTGGGATCGGGAGCAAACACATGAAAGCATCAAAAAAAATTTGATTGAGGAGACCTACGAGGTCATCGAGGCGATCAATCAGCAGGACAAAGTCCTGCTCTGCGAAGAACTGGGCGATGTGCTCATGCAGGTCGTTTTCCATGCGCAGATGGAGGCGGAGGCCGGTTCCTTCACGTTTGAAAACGTGGCGGACGGCGTGTGTAAGAAGCTGATCGAGCGGCATCCGCATGTGTTTGGCGAGGTTCAAGTTGACAGTTCTGATGAGGTGCTGCGCAATTGGGATGATATCAAAAAGCGCTCGAAGGGCCAGACAAGTCAGACAGAGACGATGCTGTCCGTCCCTCGTGAACTGCCAGCGCTGATGCGCGCTACAAAGGTGCAGAAAAAGGCGGCAAAGATTGGTTTCGACTGGCCGGAGGTTTCCGGTGCTGTGGACAAGCTGTATGAAGAAACAGCTGAGCTGAGCAGTGCGATCGAAAGCGGCAGCGAGGAAGAAATTGCCGAGGAATTGGGCGATCTGCTTTTCAGTGCGGTCAATGTGTCCCGCTTCGTCTGCTGCGATGCAGAGGAAGCGCTTACAGCAGCTACAGATAAGTTTATGCGCCGCTTTGCGCGCATGGAGGCAACAGCGCGGGAGCGCGGCCTCAGTCTGGAGGAAATGTCACTCAGCGAAATGGACAACTTGTGGGACGAGGCAAAACATGATTTGTTATCCAAATGAAATAAATTGCTATTTCATGGATCAATAAAATATTTCTTTAATGGAGGAAATCAAAAATGAATAAGACAGAGCTTGTAAACGCAGTCGCCGAAAAAGCGGATTTTTCCAAGAAAGATGCCGATAAGGCAGTAGCAGCAGTGCTTGAGAGCATTACTGATGCACTCGCACAGGGCGATAAGGTCCAGATCGTTGGTTTTGGTACGTTTGAGGTTCGTGCACGCGCTGAGAAGCAGGGCCGCAATCCCAAGACGGGTGAGGCGATGATCGTTCCTGCTTCTAATCTTCCGGCCTTCAAGGCGGGCAAGGCGCTCAAGGAAGCCGTTGCAAAGAAATAAGATTTGCAAAAAGAAGGAAGGGCCTGCTGAGGACGTTCTGCCGCCAGATGGCGGTTTACGGAGCGGAGCGGCGGTCTGATGGGCAGGCGCGGGCGCCTGCCCTTATTTTTTTGAGATGAGGTGATTCGAATGAGACTGGATAAATATCTGAAGGTATCTCGGCTGATCAAGCGGCGTACCGTGGCAAACGAGGTTTGCGATGCCAAGCACGTTCTCGTAAACGGCAAGGTCGCCCGCGCTTCCTATGATGTAAAGATCGGGGATGAGCTAGAAATCACAATGGGCGGCAATGTCCTGCGCGCGCGGGTGAAAAGCGTCAATGAATACGCAACGAAAAACGACGCTGCGCTGATGTATGAGCTGTTGAAATGATCGATACAGAATGCAAGATGAAGAGGAAGAAGAAGGCTTGCTGATCGTTTCTGGCCGTTCTGCTGGCGGCGGGAGGGATGATTGCGGCGGTTGTGCTGCATCGTCGGACGGATGAAAACAGTGAGCGGAAGATCACGTTTAACACGCCCGCTCTGGAAAGCGCTGCGGTTGTCACCATCACATGCGCGTAATCAGAAGAGATGGGCAGAAGGTTCTATTGTAAAACGCATCCATATGTAGACAGGATGGGCGCGTTGCAAAATGTCTATTTTCACATTTTGCAACGCGCCCTTTTTTAGCTTGTACGGATGGGTCCCTCTTTGAAAGCAGCCTGTTTCGGCTGCCGCCTGTGCTGTAGATGATAGCTGACCGCCAGAACCGCGCGTTCCGGCAGCAACCGCGCCGAAAATTTGGCAAGTTTCATTGGAATGCCAGGCACGATCAGCATTTTGTGCGCCAGCATCTGCCGCACGGCATATTCTGCAATCCGGGAGCTTGGTTTGCTCGGCGGCGTAAAGGCGACATCCGCTTTCCGGTTGAATTCTGTGTCCACAGGGCCGGGGCACAGCGCGCTGATCGAGACGCGGCTGTGCTGGTGCTGCAACTCCTTCCAGATGGCGAGCGTCAGATGCAGGATGTAAGCCTTTGACGCATAATAGGCCGCCATCAGCGGCCCCGGCGCAAAGGCGGAGGCCGAGGATACGTTGAGAATATAACCGGAATCCCGCGCGTAAAAATCTTTCAAGAATAGCTTCGTCAGGATGTGTACGGCGCGAATATTGGTATCAATGAGCTTTAATTCCTCCGTCAGGTCCGTTTTATCAAAGGCGCCAAATACGCCGAAGCCAGCGTTATTGACCAGGATATCGATCTGCTCATCCCTTACTTGCTCGTAAAGGGAAAAGCATTCCCGTTCGGAGGAGAGGTCTGCGCAGATGATCTGCGCCTGTACGGGGAGCTTACTTTTCAGCTCCTCCATGCGCTCCTCACGGCGTGCCACCAGGATCAGTTCGCACCCCATCGAGCCGAGGACATGCGCGATATCCCTTCCGATTCCGGAGCTCGCTCCGGTAATCAAAGCTTTCATATGACCATCCTTTCTTTTTTGCATGCAAAATCATACTTTAGTATTCCCGGAACAGGGCGAAAAGCAGGTTGACCGCGCTGTAAATGGCTGGGATTGTGCTTTTCGATGCGCATTGATTCAAAATTTTTATATGAATTATTATACCATATTTTCGATTCCCTTTTTTGAGCCGAATCAGGGGCAAAAGAAAAGGGCCCGAAAGCCACATGGTTGGTTTCCGGGCCTGCGCGTTTCACTTGTTTTTGGTGTGGAACCCTTAGCCGGCACTTTCCGCCTGCTGCTCCGGCTCCTTTTGACCGTTCGCTTCCTGACGGGGCTTTTGCGGCGTGAGGAAGGTAATACTGGCAAGGAACGGCAGGGTCGTAAACAGGCAGTAGATATAGCGGAATTCCGCATAGACCGGCGTGGAGATCATCAGCGTCAGAAATACGGCGACGGTCGGAATAAAGGCCGTCAGCAGCCAGGCCTTCCGCTTCACAATGCAGACGGCGCCGAGCGCGAAAACAGCGAGCATATTCAGACCGATGCTCCATGCCATTCCATAAATTGGAATCGTCCGGTAGCTTGTAGCGGCATTGCGGACCATATTATACACGGGGCCGCCGATCAGCGGCGTGGTGGAGATGCCGAAATCATTATCCACCGTATAGGTCCACACATTCCAGTACTGGACGTCGGGATACCAGTAGCCATAGGTCTGATCGGCCTGTGCTTTAATGATTTCCCAGGGATATTTGAGCGCGAGGCTGACCCAGAGCTTGATATATTCCCCTCTGTATTCAGAAAAAGCCTGCTGATTGTCATAACGGCGGATCAGATTTTTTACCGGATCGGAGATATAGGGGCGATACGCCTCTTTGATCTCTTCGACAGGCGCGAGCTTTTCAATCAGCTCGGTCTGCTCCTGCGTCAGCGGTTTATCGTCGGCGATCATACGGGAGATATGCTGCAGCGGGATGGAGAGCGCCTCCACCGTATCGACCGGGATCACCTGGAAGGCAGACATCACCGGCCCCAGCACCGTCAACACCACAATGACGCTCACAATGCCGGAGGCCAGTACGGGCAGCCAATGTTTGCGCAGCATAATGACAACAAACGGGATGCAGAGCAGGAATGCCAGAAAGCCGTTTGTGCGCAGCAGGCTCACGAAGATGCCGGTTACGGCGAACATGGGCAGGACCGGCCAGATGGGTTCTCCCCTGTGATATTTGGTCAGCAGCTTCCAGATGGAAATCACAAATAGCAGCACGACGCCGCCGAACAGAATATCCTTCCACATCGTAATGCTGTACATCGCGTGGAAGGGAACCAACGCAAAATAGGCAAGTACCGCGATACACCAGCCCGTTTTGGCGCCCTGATGATAAATTGTATAGATCAGATAGGAAAAGATCAGGGCCATGACCGTCATCTGGAAGAAGGTGTAGGTGGCGATTCCGCCGCTCACCGTTCCGAAAATAGCATGTCCGATCGTGTATAACAGCTTGATGATCATGGTGTGCGTGAAGGGATGGTGATTGCTGTAGGGCCGGATACCAAGCACCTGATCCATCTGCCACACGGAATCGTTGGACAGAATGCCGGGAAAATAGGCGAGAAAATAGGGCAGCCAGCAGATCAAAATAATTAGGAAGCTGCACAGAAAGACGGCCCAGTTTTCCATAGGCTGCGCCTTGGTGCGGTTGATTGTAAATTTACCGCCGTATTCGTACAGACGCTGAAAAAAGAAATAGAAGAAGATGAAAAGTCCGGCAGCGATAAAAACGGTCAGCAACTTCTGCTGCATCGGACTGTTCCGGAAATCCTCCGTCTGGATGCCGTAGAAAAGGTTATCATATTTACTATATCTTCCTAAAATAGCAGATATTGTGTATGCTGCTGAGGAAATCAGGGCAAGAATCTGAATTTGTCTTACTGATTGGAACCCATATTTTTGATAAAAGCAGAAGATACCGATCAGGAGAAACAGGCAAGCGCTGCTGGCCACACTCAACTCTAGAAAGAGCGCTGCCGCCATGGTCGAAATGCAGGCCAAGAGGAAAAACAGTACCGTGCGCACTGGCGCCGGAAGTTCCGCGATCGGCTGGGAGCGTGTCATTTTTGTCATAGCGGTTTAATCCTTTTTCTCTTTTTCTTGCAGATACAGATAGAGCTCAAACATCTGACGGTGTTTTGTCCGGATTGAATCCAGGATCAGCCCGCAGCTGAAGGAGAGCAGAGCGCACATTGCGCTGAAGCAGGATACGATCAGGGTTGGAAAGCGCGGTACCAGGCCGGTTTTAAAATAATCGATCAAAACAGGAATAAAGAATGCGATCGCGAGAATGGCCAGAATCAGGGCAAACAGGCCGAAAAATTGGAGCGGCTTATATTCACGGAACAGCCGAAAAATCGTTTTTAATACCTTAAAGCCGTCAGAAAAGGTATTGAGCTTAGAGACGCTGCCCTCCATACGGTCGCGGTATCCAATCGGGATTTCGCGGATGGCAAGGTTTTTGTCAAGGGCATGGATTGTCATCTCCGTCTCGATCTCAAAGCCCGCGGAGAGCACCGGGAAGCTTTTGACGAAACGGCGGCTGAATGCGCGGCAGCCGGTCATGATATCCTTGACGTCGCTTTGGAAGATGAAATTGATCAGTCCTCGCACCATCTTGTTTCCCAGATTATGAAACGGCCGTTTGTTCTCCGTAAAATAGGTGCTGGAGAGCCGGTCTCCAATGGCCATTTCCGCCTTGCCGTCCAGGACGAGCTGCGCTACCTTGACGGCGTCTTCGGCAGGATACGTGTCGTCACCGTCGACCATTATGTAACAGTCCGCTTCAATATCACGGAACATGCTGCGCACGACGTTTCCTTTGCCCTGCTGAAATTCGTGCACAACGGTTGCGCCGTGTTCGAGCGCGATCTGCGCCGTTTGATCGGAAGAGTTGTTATCATATACATAGATATCCGCTTCCGGTAAATGCTGATGAAAATCCTCAATGACATTGGCAATTGTCAGTTCTTCATTGTAACAAGGGACCAATACTGCGGTTTTCCTCATTTTGCCCCAATTCCTCCCAAAAATAAAATGTCATAAAATTTATTCTCAAAATTTTGTTTTAGTATAGCATGCAATTTCTAAAAGGTCAAATTGCTGATGACAGGCAAAAGAAAGGCGGTCAGTTTCAGCGGGACGCTCACGATCGGCCATGAGGAAGCGGCCCGCAATCCGATGTTTAGATTTGATGGAGGGATTTCCTCCTTTAAAAGGTCTTTGTATCCAAAAGGCCATTCCTGGCCTGCCGCAAAGCGGCATATTTCTCCTCCAGCGCCTGCTGCTTCTCCTTCTTTTGGAAGTCCCTGTCCCGGTATACAGATTTATATTGCAGCTCGTTGCTGCGCCCCGCCACATAAACTTGGTTGGAGAGCACCTCGCGCAAAAGCGCATCGAAGGAAAGCCAAAGCTTATCGATTGCATCCTGCGAATAGCCTGTGAGGTCCATGGAGATCACCTCTCTGAGCAGGGAGACATATTCCGAAACGGACACAAGGCCGCGATATGCGCTTTCCAGCGCATGCTGTGCATCATCGACCTCCTGTTGCGAGGAAGCACCTTGTGCAAGGATTCCCCTGGCATGCTCCAAAGCGCTTTGAAAAGTGAGATACGAATAATCGATATACTGCCTTCCCGCATCGATGATACAGCTGTCGACCGTCTTTTGCAGCGCGGTCGTGGATAGAGAGGATGCGATAGGCGTTTCGTCCGCATCAAGCGGTTTCCGCTCGTTGAACGTCAGATCGTGCTCCGCCTGATCGAGTAGGATATCCAGCTTCACGGCCCCATTGTGCCGGATGGCAACTGTCAGCGTCTGTGTATCCGGATCCCATTTCGTGGTATGGGTGAAAGGACGTGTTTGCCTCCCGCCTTCCATATTGCTTCGCAGGATCAGCTTCGGCGCGCCACCGTTGAGTGTGCCCGTTACGGTGATCGTGGTTTCACGCATCTGGCTATCGTCGATCCCGATCGGGCTTCCGTTTTCGCCGAGCGTCATATAATCTCCGCAGATTTGCACCCAGCTTTTCTCCTTGCGGGTTTCCGGCGTAACAGCTTTGATCATCTCTCCCTTATCCGTGCGGTAATTGGAGAGGTAGAAGGAGAGGCGGTCCTTCTTTTCTGTGACAATGGCCGAGGTATGCTCCTGCGCCGTGATGGAGAAGGTCGAAGCGTTGCTGTAAATGGGCGTCATCGCGGCCGTTTTTTCCCCTTTTGTATTTTCCAGGTTGTTGATAAAATACCATTGGTCCTTCGTC
>DAWDUP010000094.1:0-4133 GCA_052346825.1 Candidatus Fimivicinus sp.
GTGCCGTGCGCGGGGGTCGTGGGGGATACTCCCCCACGCGTGTTTCTCTTGCTTCATTCTCTTTGCATCGAGCAAAGAGAATGAAGTCGCGTCAGCGAAACCTGCATCACAACTCAAAGTAATAAGATTGACTTCCCCTGACGCTAACCATGCTTTTTCGTGCACTTTTTTCTTCGACTTGATCGACAAGCTGTCGAAAAAGGTCGCCGGAAGGTGACCTTTTTCTCGTATAAAGAGAAGAAATACGGTATAATGGTATCGGGTGATAAAAATGATGGTGAAGAACGCAGAGAACCGCAGTCAGATGGAATTTGTAAGTTTGGGAGAAATGCGCCGCAGAATCATCTCCTTCGGAAGATCGACGCAGCGATCGACTTCAACAAGATATACGAATTCGTAGAAAAGCTGTATTGCGAGGATAATGGCAGACCGAGCATCGACCCGGTGGTGCTGTTCAAGATCGTACCGATCCAGCATATCTACGGGATTTCTTCACTTCGCCGGACGCTGGAAGAAATGAGCATGAACCTGGCGTACCGGTGGTTTACCGGGTATCCGCTGAACGAAGCGGTACCGCACTTTTCCACAGTAAGTTATAATTTCAAGCACCGGTTCAACCACGCGACGGTAGAATATGTATTCCGTTGGGTGCTGAAAGCAGCTGCGGAGGAAGGCTATCTGGACACAGAGGCCATCTTCGTGGACGGAACGCAGATCAAGGCCAGCGCAAACCTGAAAAAGCAGGCCAAAAAGGCGGCGCCGAAAGAGGCGAAGCGATATGCAAGAGAACTGTTCGAAGAGGTAAACAAAGACCGGGAAGAACACGGAAAAAAGCCCTTTTCGGACGACAGTGACAAAAAGCCGCCCGAAGAGAAAGAAACGGTGGTATCCACAACCGACCCGGAGAGCGGCGTTTTCCACAAGGGCGAACACAAAAAGTATTTTGCGTATGAAGCGCATACCGCCTGTGACAAGCACAATTTTATTCTTGGCGTCCATATCACCCCCGGCAACGTGCATGACAGCGTAGCGTTTGACCCTTTGTATGACGAACTGTGTGAATACTATCCCGAACATCAAACCGTTGTGGCGGACAGCGCCTACAAAACGCCCTGGATCTGCAAGCGTATTTTTGAGAGCGGCCGCACTCTAGCCACCTGCTACACCCGCCCGAAAACCAAGGAGAACGGCCATCCCTGGTGGACGTATGTTTACGATGAATATTTCGACGACGTGATCTGCCCGGAATACCGCGCGCTGCATTATACCACCACAAACCGGGACGGATACCGGGAATACAAGAGCCGAACCTACTTTTGCAAAAACTGCCCCACCAGAGCGCAGTGCACTGAAAATGCAAAGTGCGAGAAAACGATCTTGCGCCATGTCTGGCAGGACTTTGTGGAGATGGCGGAGCACGTCCGGCACATGACGGTATACAGAGAACGATACCGTCTAAGAAAAGAAAAAATTGAGCGTGTATTTGCCGACGCAAAAGAAAAACACGGCATGCGCTACACGCAGTACCGAGGCCTCACTCAGGTGACAAACCGGGTGAAGCTTAAATTTGCTGCCATGAATCTGAAAAAACTGGCCACTTGGAAATGGAACGACAGCCATCCGGGCCCAGATGGTGGAAAACGGTGGCGCTTATCCGAAAGTATATTCTCGATTTTTGCGATTTTTCTGCTTCCAGCTCAAAAGCCCGCTCTGGCCTGTTTGCCGGAACGGGCTTTTTCTACAAGCTGTCGGGACTGTTTATTACAAACAGTCCCGATTATTTTTGTTACGATTTCACGCCGCGCAGGATGCGCACCAGCTCCTTGAATTTCGGCGGCTTGCCGTACATCAGCACACCCACGCGATAGATCCCCGCCGCGAGGAAGCCGATGCCGATGATCGAGGCGATCAGGATCACGATCGAAAGAATAATTTGAATCGGAGCGACCTCGCTCATTGCAATCCGGGCGAACATTGCCATCGGTGACGTAAAGGGCACGAACGAGAGCACCTTCATCAGCACACTGTCGATTTTGCCACCGACCATGGAGAAGATCGTCACCATAAAGGAGACGACAAAGACCAGCACCACTGGCATCACCAGCATATTGGTATCCTCCATGCGGCTGGCGAGCGACGCGAGCGCGCCGAAGAGGAACGCGTAGAGGAAGTAGCCGGTTACGAAGAACAGCACCGTATAGAGCACCAGCTCCAGCGGCATATCGAACAGCGAGGTGATCACCGAGCCCTTATCCCAATAGCCCCGGTTCAGATTAAAGAAGACAAAGGCTGAGCCGACGATTAAGATAAGCTGTACAAGGCCCGCGAGCCCTGCGCCGACCACCTTGCCGAACATTAGGCTGCTGGGCTTTGCGGAGGTGATGAGAAGCTCCATGGCCTTGGAGCTCTTTTCCGTGACCACGCTCTGTGCGACGAACTGGCCGTACACCAGGATGGTCATATATAGGGCAAACATCAGGATGAAGGTGTAGAAATAGCTCTTCATCTGATCCTTGCCTGTTGTGATTGTCTCCCCCTGTGCCTGGGCGGAGAGAAGCGTTTGCGACTGATCCGCGCTCAGGCCCAGCTTCTGCATGGTATCTGCGCGATATTTGGTGACGATGAGCTCATCAAGCTCGTTGGATACGGTGTCCGTCATGCTGATGTTGGCCACGATATACTGGTATTTCAGTGGGGACTGCAAAATCAGGGCGAAGCGGTACGAACCGTCCTCCACCTTTGCCTTGAGCGCGCCTGTGTCCGCGTCCGCCAGCTTCCAATCGTATTGGGGCAGCGCCGCGGCGAAGTAGGCGAGGCTTTCCTGCGCGTTGGCGCCGGATGAGTCCGCCAGCGCTACGATTTCCCGCTCCTGGCCGGGCTCCTCCGTCTGTGTGCCGGAGCTGAACGCCTCCTTCACGCGCGGGAAGAAGAGCACGCCGCCAAGCAGGAGGATCGCAAGGAGCGTAATGGCGATAAAAACCTTGTTTTTGGCGTAGTTTTTGAATTCAAACCGGAATACTGTAAAAAACTGCTTCATACCGCTCCCTCCGTGTAGCTGACAAAGATATCGTTGAGCGAAGGCTCGTAGACCCGGAATCCGTCAATATCGAAGCCTTGCGCCGTCAGTGCGGATAAAAACGTATCCTTTTGGCCGACATCGGCGAGCGTCACCAGCAGATCGCCCTCCTGCTCGCCAACCTGCGTTACCAGCTCTGCCGGAAGTGCCGAAGCCCATTGCCGCACGTTTTCGGCCTGCCGTGTGGAAATCAGCAGGCGGTTGCGTTTATATCCGCGCTTGATCTCGCGGATATTACCGGAAAGGACGATTTTACCCTGGTTGAGGATCGCGATCTCATTGCAGAACTCTTCCACATAATTCATCTGATGGCTGGAGAAAAACACGATCTTCCCCTGCTGGATGCACTCCTTGACCAGATCCTCCAACAGCATCGCATTCACGGGATCGAGGCCGGAAAACGGCTCGTCGAGGATGACGATCTGTGGATCGCAGATGAGCGTTGCAATGAGCTGGATCTTTTGCTGGTTGCCTTTGGAGAGCGTGTCGAGCTTTTTGTTGGCGTATTCGCCCATGCCGAGGCGATCAAGCAGGCGCAGTGCGTCCTTTTTCGCCTGCCGGGCGGGTACGCCCCGCAGCGCCGCAAAATAGAGCAGCTGCTCTAGAATCACTTTCTTTGGATACAGGCCGCGCTCCTCTGGCAGATAGCCGATCCGGACCTGGTTGATATCCAACGGCTTGCCGTCGAGCAGCACTCGCCCACTGTCCGCGGGGAAGACCTGCATGATGATGCGGATCATGGTCGTCTTGCCCGCACCGTTTCGCCCGAGCAGGCCGAGCGCGCGCCCGCTTTCCACGCCCAGATCGATGCCTTTAAGCACCTGTTTTGCACCGAAGCTCTTTGTGATGTTTTCGGCTGTCAGCCGCATAAGACCACTCCTTTCGCCGGATGGCTCCCGCCGCCCCTGTTGGATCTTTTTGTAGAATGTATTATCGACGCTTTAAGTATATGGAATTTATTGGTCAACGTCAAGCAATTTGATGAAAACATGGGATCAGAGCTTCCGTTTATAATAGACAAGGGAAATCATCAGAACAGCAATAAAGAAGAGCATTA
>DAWDUP010000094.1:4143-8218 GCA_052346825.1 Candidatus Fimivicinus sp.
CAGCAGCGTCAGATAGACGGCACTGCTGAAAAAGCTCGCCGTTATAACGGCGGGCGGCAGCACAAAAAACAGCGCCCAGCCGACTGCGGAAAACGCTTTTCGGCTGATGAGCTGCGTGCGTTCATCCGTTTCTTCCACATAGGCCTTCCGGAGCTTCTTCGGATTGCGGCAGGTGAGGATGGTGGAGATGAGTGACAGAATGCTACAGATCAGCAGGGCAAGGACCATGCCGGCTTGAAATCCCCGCAGGAAATCACTCATATGGCGCTGTGGAAACGGGCTCCAATCAAAACGGAAGAGAGAAAAGCTCACAGCGGAAAGAACAGTCGGAATCCAAACAAGGACACTCCTGCAAATCATCGTTTTTTTGTATTTGCTCACATTACTTGAATGCTCCAATGGTTACGCCTCCTCAAAAATAAACAGATCTTCAATCGTACACTCGAAATAGCGCGCCAGCTTAAACGCCAACGGCAAAGAAGCGGTGTATTTGCCCACCTCCAGGGAGGTGATCGTCTGCCGCGATACACCGACCGCCTGCGCCAACTCCGCCTGGGAAAGCCGGCACTGCTTGCGGAATGCGGCGATATGATTTTCCATGCCGCACCACCTTTCTTAAATGTATGTAAAGCTAGCTTTGCAAATTTAGTATAGCGTGCTTTGTAGGATCCGTCAAGTGTGCTTTGCAAAAAATCATGGATATGAAAAGGGCTGCCAAACGGAATTCACCATTTGGCAGCCCTTTTCATATTGCTATATTTTTTAAGCTTCGATTTTACCGGTAGAGCGGGCCGTAGGCCGCGCAGGCCCTGTAATCCGCGCTCTCGAGGTTCTTGGTGCCGAAGGCAGCCCAAGCGTGTGGGCGGTAGAGGTCGTCATCTGCCACATTGTGCAGCGCCACCGGGATGCGCAGCATGCTGGCAAGGGTAATCAGATCCTTGCCGATATGCCCGTAGGTCAGGGAGCCGTGGTTTGCGCCCCAGTTTGCCATCACAGAGTAAACATCCTGAAACGCACCCTTGCCGGTCAGGCGGGGAACAAACCAGGTTGTCGGCCAGGTTGGGTCGGTGCGCTGGTCGAGAACGCTGTGGATTTCATCCGGCAGCGTGACCGTGTAGCCCTCCGCGAGCTGGAGAACCGGGCCGACGCCTTGGATGAGGTTGACGCGGATCATCGTCACAGGCATTTCGGCCTGTGTTTTGAAGTGGGAGGAAAATCCGCCGCCGCGGAAATAGCCGAGGTCGGCCGGGCACCAGTCGGTGGCCGCAGTCATAGCCTCAATATCCTCATCTGTGACGTTCCACCATTTTTTGATCAGGTTTTTGCCCGTCTCATCTTTGCACACACCGGTCGCGTCGAGCGCAGCCGCGCCGGAATTGATCAGGTGGATGAAGCCGCCCGCTGCCGGCCCCTGTGGCGTTTTGCCGGTGACGCGCTGAACGGCCTCCGGGCTCCAATAGGTACGCACGTCCGCAAACACGCTCGCCGTGCCGGTGAGAAGCTTCCCGAAGAGCATGGCAAGGCCGTTTAAGCCGTCGTTTTCGGTCGCAAAGGTAATGGGCTCCTTCTTGCCGTTCCAGTCAAAGCTTGAATTGAGGATCGCCTCGGTGAAATCGCCGTTGGGCATGAAGTCCGTCCACATGCGCTGGCCCTGGAAGCCGCCGAGGATCGCGTTGCGCCCGAGGGCCTCTTCGTGGCGGCCGATGCCGTTTAATTTCTCGTTGCCGAGCAGAATATCGCGGCAGATAAGCGTCATCTTCACGACGAAATCCCACTCGTATTCCTTGCGCGCACGGTCATGCGGGTTGGCGTTCTTATCAAAGCCCTCCTTGCAGTGCGCGCGCGTCCAGGCATATGCTTTTTCAAACGCTTCCTGATCATAGATATCGAGCTGGTAACGGCGCAGAACCTCGGACATATCCACCCACTCCGCGCGGATGCCAAGATATTCCTGCAGAAACTGTGCGTCGCAGTTGGAACCCGCAATGCCCATGGCGACTGCGCCAATGCCGACATACGCCTTGTTGCGCATTTGGCCGACCGCCGCCGCACAGCGGGCGAAGCGCAGGATCTTTTCTGCCACGTCGGCGGGGATAGAGTTGTCATCCGCATCCTGTACGTTGCGGCCGTAAATAGAGAAGGCCGGCAGGCCGCGCTGCGCATGGGCTGCCATGGCCGCCGCAAGGTAGACCGCGCCCGGGCGCTCCGTGCCGTTAAAACCCCAGACGGCCTTAACGGTCAGCGGGTCAAGGTCCATCGTCTCGCTGCCGTAGCACCAGCAGGGTGTCACAGATAGCGTAGCGCATACATTCTGCGTAGCGAAGAAGTCGGCGCATTTTGCCGCCTCTGCGCCGCCGCCGATCGTGCAGGGGGAGATGACGCATTCGATGGGCGTACCGTCGGTATAAAACACATTCTCCTCAATCAGCTGTTTGGAGGCCTGCGCCATCGCCATGGTTTTCTCCTCCAGGCTCTCGCGCACGCCGCCCCAGCGGCCGTCGATGATTGGGCGGATTCCAATTTTCGGCTTTGCCATATTCAGCATCTTCCTTTCAGGTGACAATATCGTGTTGAAATCGATCGTAAGCTGCGTTCCAGCTTTGCATATCCTTCGGTGAGTAGGGGGTGACCGCTTCGCTCTGTGCGATGATTTTCCGTGCCTGCCGGACGTTTTCGATTGCCCCGCAGGCGATGAGCTGAACCGCAAGATTGCCCAGCACCGTTGCCTCGACCGGCCCTGCAAGCACCGGCACGCCGCAGGAATCGGCCGTCATCTGGCAGAGAAGCCGGTCCTTCGTACCGCCGCCGACCACATGGATTTCCCGGTAGTCCCTTTGTGTGCAGCTGCGGATTTCTTTGAAGGCGAGCCGGTATTTGAGCGCAAGGCTCTCATAGATGCAGCGCATGATTTCGCCGACGGTCTGCGGGATATATTGCCCTGTCTTTTCGCAGAATTCCCGCACGCGGCGCGGCAGATCGCCCTGCGGGACGAATTCCGGCGCGTCCGGGTCGATGAAGCACTGGAAGGGCTTTGCGGCGAGCGCTTGTTTTTCAAGCTCTGCGTAGCTGAAATCCTGGCCTTCCCGCTGCCACTGGCGGCGGCTCTCCTGGATGAGCCACAGGCCGATGATGTTTTTCAGGAAGGTGGTCGTGCCCTCCACGCCGCGCTCGTTGGTGATATTCATGGCGGCGGAGGTTTCGTTAATGAGTGGGGCCTCCAGCTCCGTGCCAAAGAGCGACCAGGTGCCGCAGCTGATGAAGATGAAATCCTTCTCCTGTGTCGGGACGGCGGCGACGGCACTCTGCGTATCGTGCGAGGCGACGGCGACCACCTGCGCGGGGAAGAGCCCCAGCTCCCCCCGCATTGTTTCGTCCAGCGGGCCCACGACAGTGCCGGGCAGGACGATGGGCGTGAGAATCTCTTTGGGAAGGCCAAGACGGTCAAGAACCTCATCGGACCAACCGCCCGTTTTAGCGTCCATGAGCTGGGATGTAGAGGCGATGGTATATTCTGTGCGTTTTTCGCCTGTGAGCAGGTAGTTGAATAGGTCCGGCATGAACAGCAGCGTTTTCGCCCGCTGCAGAAGGGCGGGGCGCTGCCGTTTGAGCGCCATGAGCTGGAAGACGGTGTTGATCTCCATGAACTGGATACCCGTCAGCTGATAGAACTCTTCCTGTGGGATGCTTTGAAAACTCTCCTCAATCATTCCTCTGGTGCGCTGGTCGCGGTAGTGGACAGGGTTTTCGAGCAGGCAGCCGTCCCTGTCGAGCAGGCCAAAATCCACGCCCCAGGTATCGATTGCGACCGTGTCGAAGCCGCCGTGCTGTTTGGCTTTCAGCAGGCCCTGCTTGATCTCATAAAACTGACGCAGCACATCCCAATAGAGCGTGCCGCGGATTTCGACGGGATCGTTGGAGAAGCGATGCACCTCTTCCATGCGGATTTTTTCGCCGTCGAACGTGCCGAGGATGGCGCGACCGCTCGACGCGCCGAAATCAAATGCCAGTGCGCGTGTCTGATGTTCCAACATGGACCCTCCTGTCATTCGGTGACAACGCCCTTTTTGAGGATAAG
>DAWDUP010000094.1:8228-8802 GCA_052346825.1 Candidatus Fimivicinus sp.
AGGATAAGATTCGCATAGAGCGCGGTTTCGCCGGTTGCAATGATGGCATATGCCCGTTTTGCCCGCTCGTAAAAAGCGAAGCGCTCGACCGTTTCAATTTTTACTTTCTGATGCTTTGCAAGAATCCTCTGATATTCATCCCAGATCACCGGGCGGGGATCGCCCTGCGTCGTTTCCATCAGGGCGACAGGCGCGTCGACATAAGTGTCCAGCGGCATGAGCGTGAGGATTGCGTCAAGCAGCGCCGGGACACCATGCCCATCGCACCGGATGGGGCGCTGCGCATTGCTGGCGGCGGGGAAGTTGCCGTCGCCGATGACGATTTCATCGCCGTGGCCCATCTCCATCAAAATTTTCAACAGCTCCGGGGATAGAATGCTGGGAATGCCTTTGAGCATATGAAAGCCTCCTGAAAGAAGACGTCAGATTGCAGACAAAAGAGGCTGCCTGGAATCTGAGATCTGATTTTATTTCTCTTCGCGGTAATGCTTGAAGCCTGGATGCTTGCCCGTGATGCCGTAGCCTTCGCGCATGGAGCACAGGCGCTCAATATTCTGCTGCGAAATCTCCCGTT
>DAWDUP010000095.1:0-5084 GCA_052346825.1 Candidatus Fimivicinus sp.
ATGACCTTGTCCTTCATATTCCTTTTGAATTCGCAAAGCATTGATGTTTACAATTTTTTTCCCATCACATAATACTTTTCTGCCTGCAATTGCACTACACGCAGGCGATAATAGTAATGTACCCTCTCCGATTGCAATATCATTATGCAGGATTAGAAAAGTTGCCGCTTTTCTTGACCGGTTATTTTCAATAAACTCTTTTTTCCAATCAATCCAGCGTTTATCATTCCCATTCTCTGCAATGTTTCGATTCCAGAGGAATTCTAACTCCGATTCAGTTGCTTGCCTATAAAACATAACTGTCTCCTCTATAAATCCTGATATCTTGCCTTGTTTAACGAGTCTAATATACAGCGAATCAGTCTAAAAAGCAACCAATCATCAAAATGACACTCCCACACAAAAATGCAGGAGTGCCATTATAATTGCGTATATAATCTCAGTATTGATGATATCCATTGTAAATGCCCATATATTATTCATTCTCTGTACCATTCTAAGTCATTTTTTACTTTTAACTATTCTACAATATCCTATATCTATCTACAAATAAATACAATATAGAGTTAAGCCTTCCAGTTATCAGATTGCGGGTGAAAAACAGCTTCCTTGTCCCCCCTTTCAACGCGTTTATTCAGCTTTTATTAATGATCGATCGGAAACCGTACCTGAAACACCGTACCCTTCTCCACCACACTATCCACACTGATGTCGCCGCCGTAGAGCTGCACGATATGCTTGACGATTGAAAGGCCCAGCCCTGTGCCGCCCAATTCCCTGGAACGGCCTTTGTCCACGCGATAGAACCGCTCGAAGATACGAGGGAGGCTTTCCGGCGGGATGCCGAGGCCGGTATCCTCCACCTTGATGACCGCCATATTGCGTACGGCCTGTGTGGATACGGTAACGCTTCCGCCCGGACGATTGTATTTGATTGCATTTTGAATCAAGTTTGTAAAAAGTTGGACGATCCGGTCGGGATCGGCCTGGATGATAAGCCCGGGTGCGAGGTCAGAATATAGTGTAACTTGGTGTTCTTTTGCGATTAGCGAGAGCTGCTCGAGAACGTCGCAGGCAGTTTTAGAAAGGTTCGTACCCTTGGTTTCCGGCGACTGGCGTTGGCTGTTTTCAATTTGGGAAAGCTCAAGCAGATCGTCGATGAGGCGCTGTAGCCGATCCGCTTCAATGCCGATAATCTCATAGAATTTTGCCCGCGTTTGCGCGTCCCGTTTGTCGTCCTGCAAAAGCTCCACATAGCCGCGGATAGAGGTCAGCGGCGTTTTGAGCTCATGTGTAACGTTTGCGACGAATTCCCTGCGCATTTCCTCTAGCTGATGCAGCTTTGTCACATCCCGGACGACGGCCAGGGCGCTTTTGGGCGCATAACCAAGCTTGGCTGCGTAGACTTGGAGCACACAGGGGACGGGCACGGAGAGTGTGATCTCTTTGGCCGTTTCGCCGCCCGTCTGAATGGCTTCGTCCATTGCCTGCTGCAGATAGAGGTAGTTTGCACCGCAGCCAGGAAGTGTATCGACACCCTCGGGGACAGGACCGAGCAGCCTCGTTGCGCGGTCAGTCAGAAGGGTGATTTTTTTATCTTCAATGGAAAGAACACCTTCGTCCAGCCCCTGCAGGATTGCGCGCAGCCGCTCGTTGCTCACGCGCAGCTCATCGCTTGTATTGCTTAATTCCTGTGTGACAGAGTTGAAGGCGGTGCTCAGCTCACTCAGATCTCCCTCTGGGCGCGCACGCTGGGAAAAATCGCCTGCGGCAACCTGATTGGCGATTTTGGTCAGGTCCGCTACCGGTTTGACGGAACGCGCCGCCCAGATGCGGGAGAGGATCAGCGCGATCACGATGCCCGCCAAAAGCCCGACGCAGGCGTAAAGGCTCAATAAAAGGGCGGAATGCCAAACGCTTGTAAGCGGCATGGCCGCCCGGTAGACAATCCCATCGAGTGCATAAGCGGCATAGGAATAGGTGATATTGGTCGATTCACTCTTACGCGTGTCGAAGCCCCATCCGCTGGAAAGTGCTTTTTGTACCTCTGGCCGGTCGGAATGGCTTTGGCCGAGCGTCGCGTCCGGCCCGCTATCCGCTGTGACGCGCCCATCCTGATCAAGAATCGTGATGCGGATATCGAGGCCGCTTCTGGAAAGCGCCTGTGCGCAGCGGTCGGAAAAATCGTCCGGATTCTTCAGCAGGGAATCGCCCTGTACGCTGAGGACAAGGAGGATGCTTTTCAGCTGCATCTGTGTCTGACGCAGGTTATACCGTTGCACCAGGGGCATTGCAAGCACAAAAGCCGCGATCAGGCTGATCACGGCGGAGATGGTAAACAGGTGGATGAGATGTTTTTTCATGCGTATTTCCTCCAGGGATGGTCAGCATCGGTGAACAGGGGCAACAACGGTTTTGAGGGCGATGCCGAAGACCTCTGCCGGGCGGCGCTGGTTCCCCTTGTTTACCGATGTTATCCCTTTTCCTCGGCAAAGCAATAGCCTACGCCGCGCACGGTGAGAATATATTGGGGGTTATCCGGCTCATCTTCAATTTTTTGGCGTAGATAGCGGACATGGACGTCCACAGTGCGCGTGTCACCAAAAAATTCCGTCTTCCAAACGCGCTCCAGCAGCATTTCACGGGTCAGTACCCGACCGGGTTTTTTCATCAGCTCATAGAAAAGGTCGAATTCACGCAGGGACAGGGCGATCGGAACGCCATTTTTGGTAAGCTGATGGCGGGAAAGGTCGATCGTGAATACGCCGCGCGTCAGCGTTTCCTCCGAACCGCTGAGATATTCCGCGCGCCGTAGGAGCGCTTTGACGCGTGCGGCCAGCTCTTTGACGCTAAAGGGCTTGGTCATATAGTCGTCCGCGCCGAACTCAAGGCCGAATACACGGTCACCTTCGTCACCGCGAGCTGTGAGCAGAATGATGGGGAGATGACGCTGGGCCGGATTTTCCCGGATGGTGCGGCACACGCTCAGGCCGTCTGGCGGCGGCATCATCCAGTCGAGGACGAGTGCGTCCGGTATTCTCTGCTGCATCGCGTGCAGCACCTCGCTGCCAGAGGCGAAGTCCTTCGTTTCAAAGCCGGCGTCTTGCAGGCCAAAGGCTGCAAGTTGTCGGATATTCGCTTCATCATCTACAACATAGACTAGGGGCATGATGATCATCATCCTTTCGATCGCTGCGGGAGATATGTGATTTGAAAAAAATTGAAGGCGGCAAAACGGATTACCGGTGCGATGAAGATGGAAATACAGTGATGGGACCTTTTTTCATCTGCTTGTAAAGGCACTCGCGATCACGTTTTTTCAATCGCCTTATAAAGGCCGGGTCAGGTCTCAAAGAATGATTGAGCCCGCCGGTT
Source organism: Candidatus Fimivicinus sp. (assembly GCA_052346825.1). Taxonomy (GTDB): domain Bacteria; phylum Bacillota; class Clostridia; order Oscillospirales; family Acutalibacteraceae; genus Fimivicinus. Next base: position 3,376 of record DAWDUP010000095.1, read on the forward strand.
CCCCATTTTTCCTGCGCTTTGTTTCGCTTTTTTTGCTGTCAGGGGGCGGGCTTCTATAAAAAGCAGGTAAATTTTTATCGCCATCTCGTTTCTCTACTATGGATGCTCTGAACTCATTCTACCACAAAGCGAATGCATTTCAATGCATTTTTCGACAGAGATTTATTCTTCTTATGAATTTTTTCCCTGATTGAGGTCCGGGTGATCGCCTGTCTCGATGAAGATCGTCCATTCCGCAATATTGGTGGCATGGTCGGCGATCCGCTCAATATATTTTGCGATGAACATATAGTCTGCGCCACGCGGCACCACGACTGGCTGGCCCTCAATTGCAGCACAGATTTCGAGGATCGTGCGGGAAAACAGTGCGTCCACCTCGTCGTCGCGGTTGCAGACCTGATAGGAGAGCGCAATCTCGTGCGAAACAAAAGCAGAGAGCGCATCATCAAACATGCTCCGTGCGCGTTCGAGCATTTCCCCCAGATGTGCAGGGGGTTTCGCACCTTCGCTCAGTGGCGATAATGCATGCAGGATCTCGCAGATATCGCAGCATTGGTCGGAGATGCGCTCCATATCCGTTACGATCTTCAGAGCGGCGGTGATGGTGCGCAGATCGCGGGCCAGCGGCTGTTGCAGGGCGATGATGTTGACGCAGCTGTCCTCAATCCGCCGCTCCATGGTGTTGACCTCTTCCTCACGCCGGGCGACCTCGGCGGCAGTTTCCGGGCTTGTCTCACGCAGCATGCGGAGTGTGTCCGCGAGGATGGTGTCGATCAGGTGCCCCATATCGACAAGGCTTTCCTTCAGCTCCCGCATCTCGCGTTCAAACAGGTTTCTTGGCATGATGATAACCATCCTTTCTATATAAGGTGGAAGCTTCCAGCAGTTTTGAAAAGCCGGATTTCACCCAGCTTTTTCAAAACTCGTTTCCTTCCTCACCCAAACCGTCCGGTAATATAGTCCTCCGTCCGCTTGTCGTGCGGCATATTGAACATGACCTGTGTAGAATCGTATTCAATGATCTCGCCCAGCAGGAAGAAGGCAGTGCGGTCGCTGATTCGCGCGGCCTGCTGCATATTATGCGTGACGATTACGACGGTATACTTCTTTTTGAGCTCGGCCATCAGGTCCTCGATCTTTGTTGTAGAGATCGGGTCGAGCGCGCTCGTCGGCTCGTCCATGAGCAGGATATCCGGCTCCACGGCCAGCGCCCGGGCGATGCACAGTCGCTGGTGTTGGCCGCCGGACAGGCCGAGCGCGGATTTTTTGAGACGGTCCTTGACCTCATCCCAAAGCGCCGCCTCTCTTAGGGAACGCTCCACAATCTCATCGAGCTGGTGCTTCTTTTTGATACCGTGGACACGAGGGCCGTAGGCGATATTATCATAGACGGACATGGGAAAGGGATTCGGTTTCTGAAAGACCATCCCTGCGCGCTTTCGCAGCAGGGTTACGTCCGTCTGCGGCGCGTAGATATCTTCCCCGTCGATCAGGACGTCGCCTGTGATCTTACAGCCTTCCACGAGATCATTCATGCGGTTGAGCGTTTTCAGGCAGGTGGACTTCCCACAGCCGGAGGGGCCGATAAAGGCGGTGATCTCCTTTTCGGGAATCTCCATCGTTAGGCCTTTGAGCGCGTGGAAATCGCCGTAATATAAGTTCAAATCGCGCAAGGCGATTTTGGGGTTGCTCATCGTGTTGCACTCCTT
>DAWDUP010000095.1:5094-8744 GCA_052346825.1 Candidatus Fimivicinus sp.
GCGTCGGGTTTAACCCTGCTTTTTGCGCAGCGCTCGTGCGGTAAGGCTTGCAAGGCGGTTGAGCAGAAAGACCAGGATTAAGAGGACGGCAGCCGTGGCATAGGGGACGGAAATCGGATCGCGCGCTTCCATCGCCGAGGTGTAAAGAAAGAGGGAGAGCGTACAGCCCTGGCCCATGATATGCCCGAAAATCTTTTCCGGGAGCCGGAAGCCAGATACGCCCACGGTGAAGAGCAGGGCAGCCGTCTCACCAACGATACGCCCCATGGCGAGGACGACGGCTGTCGCAATGCCGGGCATGGCGCAGGGAAGGAGGATCGAAAAGATGACATGCAGCTTGGATGCCCCCAGTGCCATTGCACCCTCCAGATAGCCCTGTGGGACGGCGATAAGCGCCTCCTCCGTGGTGCGTATAATCGTAGGCAGGATGCAGATTGCCATAGTCAGACAGCCTGCGAGGATGCTGTATTGCAGCTGAAAGCTGATGCAGAAGACGGCATAGCCAAACAGACCAAAAATAATGGAAGGAATGCCGGAGAGGACCTCTGTGGCAAACCGAATGGCCCTGACAAGCCGCCCCTTCTTCGCATACTGGGTCAAGTATACCGCACAGCACACGCCGATGGGCACGGCAATGAGCAGGGTGATGACTACAACATAGAGCGTATTGATCATCATGGGGAGAATCCCTTTGCTGCCTGTCCGGCTCGCGGAATAGGTGCTCGAGAGAAATTTCCAGGAGATATGGGGCAGGCCATTCCACAGAATATGGCCGAGAATCGCGATCAATACGGCGACTGTGCAGAAGGCACACAGATAAATCAGCGCCCGTAGGGCTGCATCTTTGATGCGGAAACGATTGCGCACAAGCGAATTGCTAGCGGCAGGATTGCTATTTTTCACCCTCGCCCACTCCTTTCTTGGAAACCCAGGTAAATACGACATTAATGACCATCAGGAAGAGGAAAAGCACAAGCCCGATGCCAAACAGCGCCTGCTTGTGAAGCCCGGTCGCATAGCCCATCTCAAAGGCAATTCCGGAGGTCAGCGGCCGCACGGCACCGAAGAGATGTGGGAAGGAGACTGTGTTGCCTGCAACCATGATGATCGCCATCGTTTCACCGATGGCCCGGCCCACGCCGAGGATAACGCCTGCGAGAATGCCGGACCTTGCGGCGGGAATTTGCACTTTGAAGATGGTGCCGATGTGCGTATTACCCAGCGCGAGAGACGCTTCTTTATAGGAGACGGGAACCGCCTCCAGCGCATTTTGCGCCACATTGATGATTGTGGGAAGGATCATCATGGCGAGAATCAGGATGACGGCCAGCAGGCTGTCGCCGTTGGTTCGGTTGGGAAACAAGTCACGCAGGAACGGAACGATGACCCGCATGCCGAAAAATCCGAAGATGACGGAGGGGATGCCTGCAAGCAGCTCAACCGCAGGACGGACGATCCCACGCAGCCAGCGCGGCGCGAGCTCCGCAAGGAAAACTGCCGTTAGAAGGCCGATCGGAACGCCCAGAAGGACGGCGCCCGCCGTGCCGAAGACGGAAGCGAGCACCATATAGGCGATACCGTAGGACGGCTCCTTTGCAGTGGGGCTCCAATCGGTAGAAAAAAGGAATTCCTTCAACCCAATTTGTAAGATGGCAGGAGCGCCCTGCAAAACCATATAGATGCAAATAAAGGCGACCGCGCCGATGGATACACAGGCAGCCGCCAGAAAGACGGATTTGGCAAAGCTTTGTACGCCAGTGGAGAGCAGGCTTAGCACTGCGGCGAGCAAGGGCAGGGCAAGCGCGAGAAAAAAACCCGCTTGCATGGTCAGATCGATATTGTCAACCCCGACCGATGCAACACGCTCCTGCAGAGAGGCTCCGCCGGAGAGCAGCATGATGGCGCAAAAGGCGCCAGCTGCAAAGACGCCGCCGGATACCATTATTTTTTTACATATGAGCAAAATTCCACCCGCGATCGAGCACAGCAGAACGCCTGCCAGGGCGAGCCGCAGGGAGAAGGGCAGGGAGACAGTGGCACCATTGACACGCAGGGAAGCGGTCAACAGCTGATAGCCGTTAAGCGTATAGAAGACGTTATTAAAAACACCATTCAAGATCGGGAGAAACAGTACGCATACAGCGGAAAAGCCCAGAATGAGCGCCGCAATACGCAGAGAAAGAGCAAGTTTTTGCCTCTGTACGGATTGACGAAGGCCACCGGTCATTTGGCTGTCCAATTTGTATGACCATCCTTTCCATGCGAGGCAGAAGTTTCTGGTGGTTTGGCGAAGCCAAATTTCGGACTCCCTTTCCCAGCCGAAAAGGACAAACTTCAAATTAAAAGCTTGTCTTCTATTTTTTACCTCGCGAGTTATGATCAAAAGAAGCTGGTAAATCCCGAAACGCCCCCGCACGAATACGCTGCCGTATTTGTGCGGGGTGTCTGGGCGTATAGAGGCCACTGCAAAATCACAAGGTGTATTTTGAGCGGCGTTTTGGCTTATCATCCCCGGATGGATGAGGGGCAGCCAAATCGTCCGGGGAGAGGCGGGGATCAATGGCGAAAGGCACCCTTAGTTTTTGTTGGGCACAGCGCCATTATCCGCGATGAGCTTCTGTCCCTCGTCGCTGTTGACGAATTCGAGGAAGGCTTTTGCGAGCTCATTGGTGGTACCCTTCTTCGTGATCATGATGAAGGGGCGTTGGACCTGATAGGAGCCATCCTTCACTGTGGCCTCGCTCGGCGCGACATGATCGACCTTGAGCGCCTTGACTGTGTTGTCTACAGCGCTTAGGCTGATATAGGCGATGGCGTTTTCGTTGCCGGCCACGGCCTGCTTGGCAGCGCCGGTGGAATTGTAAACATTGGCGTATTTGCATTTGCCCTCAACGGCTTCTCCATTTGCCTTAATGAGCTCCTCAAAAGCGCCGCGGGTACCGGATCCCTCTTCGCGGCCGACAACCACGATCTTGGCGTCGGCGCCGCCGACTTCTTTCCAATTGGTGATTTCACCGGTATAGATTTTGCCGATCTGCTCCTGTGTCAGATTTTTGACCGCATTTTTCGGGTTGACCGCCATAGTAATGCCGTCAAAGGCGATGGTGTAGATATCGAAGCTGTCGGGATTTTCACTGTCTTTGACCTCGCGGGACAACAAGCCGATCTGCGCCGTGCCGGAGGTGACGGAGGTCGGACCCTCGCCAGAGCCGTTGCCGCCTACCGTGACAGTGACGCTCTGATTCTTTTCCATGAATTTCTCGCCGAGTGCATTGGAAATCTCAGCCATGGAGGTGGAACCATTGAGATTCAGCGTGCCGCTCAGCGCAGCGGAATTGCTGCTTTGTCCAGAAGCGCCCTGACCTTCAATTGGATCCTTTGAACAGCCTGCGGCGAGCAGGATGGTGACAGTAAGTGCTGCGCATAGGACGAGTGCGATGATTTTTTTCTTCATATTCAGTTGCTCCTTTTTTGATCATTCCTATAGTGTGCCTCCATCATACGGCTTCTATGTTAAAACCGCGTTAAAGAGAGCTTATACTATGTTTAAACCTGTAATATGAAAAAAGAGCGTTGCAAAATGTGTTTTTTACATTTGCAACGCTTCAACTTGTCGATAAGGTCTAAAGAAAAAAGTGCACAAAAAAGCA
>DAWDUP010000096.1:0-8160 GCA_052346825.1 Candidatus Fimivicinus sp.
TGGTTTTGTTTGGTGAAAGGAGCCAAGGCATCAGCCGGAGCGGGCGGGAATCCACCCCGGCCAACTTGTGCCAGATTATGCTGGCGTTACGCGGCCACCTTGCCGCCGAAGGTTTTGAAGAGGTCGACGATCGCGCGGGCAATGCGGTTGAAGAACTGCATCACTTTCGCAAAGAAGCCGCCGATGCCTTCGTTGTTCGACTTAATGCCGAGGTTCTCAGCGATTTGCTCGCAGAGAGCCACGGAAGCGTCTGCGATCGAGAGCGCGTTGCCGCCCTGAGCAGCTGCAACGATAGCGCCGATCTCATCGCCATAGCCCATGCCGATCTGGTCGCCGATGAGCTTGGAGAGGGCAACCTGGTTGGCCGGGATCTTCAGGGCCTTGCCGACATAGTTCGTGAGCGCCGCGAAGACCATGGTCTGGTCACCGTTGATCGCCATGCGGTAGCCGCCGGAAAGGCCGCTCTCAACAGCGGAAGCGGCGCCCATGGTGGCGAGATAGTCCACGTCGAACGCCGGGAGCTCAAAGCCGATCAGGCCACCGACCATGGAGACAACACCGCTGAAGTCAGCAGGAAGATCAATGCCTAAATCCATGCCCATACTTGACAACATATGGAGAAGAGCCGTCAACTCAGATCCAACCTCGCCATACGTATAGGCAAGATCCGGGAGAACCTCGCCGAGATAGCCGAACGGATCGGCAACCAGCGCGTCGATCGCCTTGGTCAGGATATCGGCAATATAGTTGAGAGAGCCAGCCTGATAGAGTTCAAAAACGTTGGCAGGCATCGTGCCCACATGGAAAGCCTCCAGGAGGGAAGCGAGCGGCTCATAAAGGTTGGGAGCAAGCAGAGTAAGGACAACGCCCAGCGTACTGTTAATATTGCCATTGCTGCCATTGACTGCATTGACAAAAGCCTCACGGTCGCCGGGGGTTACACCCCAGACCACCTTGCTGGCGTCAAATTCATCCCAGCTCTTGAGGGAGTCGATGTAGGCCTTTGCCTCCGCATACTCGTCGGAAATGTTGCTGGCGATCGTCACGGTGTTCGTGTTCAGCAGGTCTGCAAACTTCCTCATGAGAGTCGTGACGGTTGCATCCGTATAGAGCTTCTCCTGCACCTTAACGGCCTTCAGAATCGGAGCGAGAAGCCCATTAAGGGTATCCCTCGTCGTCTTGGCGGCTTTCTCACTCATGGTCGCATACACTGCGGAGTGATCCGTTTTGGCAGCCTTCTCATTGAAAGCCTCTGCCGCCGCTATAGCAGCCTCGTTTGTCGCCGCGCTCGCCATCATTACGCTGCCAAGAGTCGTCATGACCATCAGCGCTGCAAGAAAGACAGAGAGTAGCTTTTTACCTTTTGTCATATCGTTTTACCTCCTAAATCATTACTGTCCCCTTAAATTGGACAACTTTGATTATAACAACCTATTTGAGCTTCGAAAAGGACTTGTTAGAAAAAAGAAAAAATATTAACAAAAAAATGTATTTTTATATATATTGAGCTGATATAAAGGGATCAAAGATGAATGGTACATATTTTTAATCCCATGCAGAATCCAGGAATAAAACGGATTGGAAACGGGAAACATGGTCACTTTGGAAACGCCCTTAATTGGCCGTGAGCTGACGTCGGCTTCTGCGGTGTACGTGCTGCCCAGCAGCTCATGGACATGCCTTTTTTCCAGATTTATGCATTACGGGAATGAGACGTTTTTTACTCCGAAATGACCATTCCCTGTTCTTCCCGCCGCTTTTGCAGCTCTTGCGTGATCTTCTCCTTCTTCTTTCCCGTCAGATCGTAGAAGAACATCGGAATCGTGCACAGCAGCAGGGAAATTGCCGGGATCAGCGAGACGATCATGAAGATACCGCCGCGCACATTGGCGGCCATTTCCAGCGGGTTCGGCGTGTAGGAAACGCCGATGGTATTTAGGTCGAGCTTGACGATCATATACATCAATACGATAAACGAGGTCGCCACCGCACTGCCGAGCTTTGCGACAAATGACTGGCATGCGGAGCCGAGCCCTGTTTCGCGCCGGCCGGTAGACCATTCCATATAGTCGAGGCAGTCGCCCACCATCGCATAGGTGAGGACGTTGATCGAGCCACAGGGAATGCAGGAGAGCACGAGGAAGGGCACACATGCCCAGAAGTGATCATAGCCGATAAAGAACATGAGCATACTCGAGACAAAGCCGATCAGGCAGGTGGAGATGAGGATTGACTTATAGCTGAAGCGCTTCATCAGCTTCGGCATGAGCAGCATGGTGCCGAACATGCCTACCGCCGTAGCCACGGCGAAGACGGTGCTGATGAGCGAAATGCTCTGCTGGATGGCGGCTTCCTTTGCCGCCGCGGTTAAGCCTTCAAGCGCCGGGCCGGTATAAAAGGCGTAGCGCGCTGCATGGATCGCGCCCGCCTGATACATGTACCGTCCAGAAGACAGCACGCCCATGGCGACGACGAGCATCATCGGTTTACAGGTAAAGAGAAGCTTTAGCGCGCCAGGCTGCTTCTTGTCGCGCGCCGGGGGACACGGGATCGGCACGCGCTCCTTGGCGTGGAAATAGACATTGACGAAGAGGAGGTTACCAAGGACTGAGGCAATGATTGCGATCGTCATATATTTCGTCTTTTCAAGCTCCAGCCCGCTCAGTCCAAGGGAAGGCAGGATAAATCCCAGCAGCATGAAGATGGCCATGGGCAGGGCGGAGCCGACGCCGTTGGTCGTGCGGCTGATGGAAATTAAATTGCCGCGCTCGGCGGGATTGGGCGTCATCGCATTGGGCAGGCCCCAGAAGGGGACATCGGACATTGTATAGATCATGCCCCAAGCGACATAGGTAACCGCCGCATAGATCATCTTCGCCGTATCGGAGATATCCGGCGCGAAGAAGAGCAGGAATGTCAGAATCGCGATGGGCACCGGCGTTAAGATTAAGTAAGTGCGGAATTTGCCGTGCTTGGGATTGAGCCGGTCGGCAATCATGCCCATGATCGGATCATTGATCGCATCCCACACGCGTGCCAAAAGCATGAGAAACAGCACGAACAGCGGCGTGACGCGCAGGATATTCAGATAAAAATCCGATATGTAGGAGGACATGATGCCATAGACCATGCCTTGACCAAGCGCACCCGCTGCAAAGGACAAAAATTCCTTTTTGGGAATAAACTTTTTTTCGTCTGCCATAAAGCGCACTCCTTTCATTCGCACAGCATACTCTGCATTCGCTTCTGACTGCTATTGTATACTATTAACATAGAAAATACAATCCTATCTACAATTTTATGCAGTCCGCAAAGATTAAAGTTAAGTTAAATAGAGAAAACGTTTGCGATGGAAGATGTGGAAACCGTTTGATTTCACGCCGCATTTATGCTACACTCTTTTGGGAAAGAAAGGGGATGCAACGAAGCGTGCGTCATTCATGATACGGAATCGTGTGCTGTGCAGGGGGATAAGAACGACGGATGAGCAGCTCATTGGCAGCTATGAAAAGGCAGTTGGTGTTCCCAAGCGCCGCTGCGCTTTTTGATATTTTATAGTCAAGAGAGGAGAAACTGGATATGAGTAAGCTTTGTGTCCTGACCGGCGCGACCGGCCATATCGGATATGCCCTTTTAAAGGAACTGCTCGACAGCGGGGAAAGGGTGCGTATCCTCATTCGCAAGGATATTCCGCTGTTTGACGGGCTCGACTGCGAAAAATCATTCGGTGATGTGACCGATCCCGCGTCGCTCGAAAAGGCATTTGCGGGGGCGGAGGTGGTTTACCATCTCGCCGGCGTGATTGACATCAACGCGGGCGATGAGAGCCTGATCTGGAATGTAAACGTTCAGGGAACAAAGAATGTGGTCGAGGCCTGTAAAAAGTGCGGAGTAAAAAGGCTCGTCTATGCATCCTCGGTGGATGCCATCCCGCCGCTGCCAGGCAATCAGGTGATGCGGGAGCTTGACCATTTCGATCCAGACATCCTCGACGGTACCTATGCCAAAACCAAGGCTACGGCGACCCAGTATGTCCTCGATAGCCAGTGTGATGTCCTCGACGTGGTCGTCACACATCCGGGCGCTTGCTGCGGGCCGTATGATTTCAAGGTGTCGAGCGTGGGCGAGATGGTGCGCATGTATATGCGCGGCAAATTCCCGGTGTCGCTCGCCTTCGGTATGTATAATTTTGTCGATGTGCGCGACGTGGCAAAGGGGATGCACAGCGCGGGGGAAAAGGGCAGGCCGGGTGAGTGCTATATCCTCACCTCACAGGCAATCACGGTCGACCAGCTCCTGCACATCCTCGCGGATAAAACAGGAATTCCGGCCTCTCATTTCAAGCTGCCGCTATGGCTTGCGCAGGCCGCCGCGCCGCTGATGGAGGTCTATTACAAGGCGGCGCACAAGACGCCGCTGTTTACGCGCTATTCCCTGCGCAAGCTCAATTCTAACTGCAATTTCAGCATTGAAAAGGCGCAACGCGAGCTCGATTATCACCCGATGAGCGCGCGCGAATCCTTCGACGATATGGTGGACTGGATTGCGGAGCATGAGCACATTCCGCTGAAAAAGTAACAAGCCGCCCCTGCTGTGGGCGGAAAAGGAGGGCTTTCGATGGCTGTAACAGGCTTTGTAGTCGGCATGATCCTGCTCTGTGCGCTGGGCGTCCTGCTGACGGCCGCCGGCGTGCTTATGCTGATCCTGCTGCGTAAATCATTCAGGAAGAAAAAGCTTCTGCTGCTGATTCCGATGCTGCTTTTGATTGCAGGGCTTTTGTGCGCGGGCATCCCAGGCGCCTATTTCGCCACCGTTTCCCGTGCGAAGGGTGAGCGGGAACAGGCACGTGGCGCGCTGGTGACGGCGATCGAGAAAGACCCTTCCGATGTGGAGACGGTGCGGAATTTACTCGACGGCGGCATGGACCCTGACGAGGGGACGGAAAACGGTTATACGCCGCTTATGGCGGCCTCCTTCCGGCAGGGGATAGAGGTTATGGAGCTGCTCATCAAGGCGGGGGCGGATGTCAACCGGCGGGATGACAGCGGCTACAGCGCGCTGATGCTGGCATGCAGCCCGCCGGCGGGGCATCTGCCGGATCCGGAGGGCATCCAGCTCCTTGTGAAGAGCGGCGCGGACAGGGCCCTGTGGGACAACAACGGCCGTACCGCCTACGATCTCCTGATGCTGCGGGCGGAGGATGACCGGGCGGCGCTGAAAAAGCAGCCGGAGCGGCTTGCGGCCTATGAAAAAGCAATTGGGGTGGTAAAGCCGAAGTAAAGAAAACGAAATCATAAAAAGCGCTTGGAGGAGATGGATTTTCCCAAGCGCTTTTTCCTATTTGTCTTCAATCAATTTGGGTTTGCTTTATCTTTCAGGCGGAGCAATCTGTAAATTACGAGTGCTGTATTTCAGAATATCCGGATTATGTGTTACCAAAACCACGGTTGCTCCGGATTGATGCAGTTCTGCGATGGAGTTTAAAATAATTTCTGCGTTTGCCGGATCCAGGGATGCAGTAGGTTCGTCGGCAAGGATAATATCCGGTCGTTTGATCAGAAGGCGCGCCAGAGCTACTCGTTGCTGCTCCCCTCCGCTTAACTGGTATATTTTTTTATTCATCATATGGGCAATGCCCAGTTTGTTCAGCGTTTGGGATACAAACGAGTCGGATAATTTAATTCCCTTCAATTTGCAGACTAATTCAATATTCCGACCAGCAGTTTGATTTTCTACCAGGGCAAAATTTTGAAATAAGTAGCCCATATGATCCCGCACCAGCATTCGACCGCTTTTGCGATTGAGATCAGGATTTTGGATGCCCAAAATTGAGAGGCTCCCCTCATCCGGCTTTTCCAGCAAACCAATTAGATTTAAAAGCGTTGTTTTGCCGGAGCCACTTTCTCCTGTTATAACAAGATAATCGTTCGATTCTATTTCCAGATTAAAATTGTTGAATACCATTTGATCTCCATATTTTTTGGAGATTCCCTGCAAAGAGATCATGCTCATATCCCGTCTCCTTTTAAAGCATTTTTGGTAAGTGATTTTTGATAGATAAAAGCAAATAGAAGCGTTAGGAATAGATCAAAACAGATAAAGCCAATGCATATGGGAAGCCAGAGCGGCAAGCTCATCCGAAGCGCTATTTTCAGGATCGTTAACAGTATGAATTCCGCTAGGAGATTAGCCGACAGGAACAGGGCATAGATATTGATAAAGCGATATCCCAACATCTTTTTTACAAAGATCAGTTTTCGATTTGCCTCCATATAATTCTTTATGAGATACAGGCAGATACAGACGATGATGCAGAGGGAAAGGGCAAAAATGATGATGGACTGATGCAGCATCGTCCGATAGGTCTGCATGAGTATATCTATGGCGCTGTATATAGTGGGCATGTTTACCAGATCGTTATCCAGGCCACAATTTTTAGCAATGGATAAAAGCTGGTCCGACGATTGTTCCGGGGAATCCTTCAGATAATACTGGCCGTTGGTGATATGAAATTCATAAGCACTAGTATCCATATTCTTTTTTGTAACGATCACTGCGAAAGGATCCTGAATGTCATTATAAGCGAAGGCGCCGCGTTCGGTATTATAGGCAAAATAGATTTGATTGTCCCTTACAAAACGCAGCGTTACTTTCACGGGGAGTTCCTTTACGCCGGTATTTGCGCCGCCGTCGGTTACATAACGTGCAAACTGATACCATTCGTGAAAAATAGCATGGATTTGTTGCGCATCCTTCCGATATTTTTGCGGAACCAGGACGATGGTTTCATTTTCGGCTAGGCTGTCTTCATCAATTTGAACTGGCCGCCCATCCACATCATAGATAGGGTTGATTTTTAAATAGTTTGCGTTGATATAAACAGTGTGATCCCGGGCCGGATCCGCTTGGCTGTCCCCGTTGCTAATTCGTGCGTTGAGCACATTCTCATCGTTAATCAAAACCCCGTCGGTCGCGGCAAAAAAATCTTTACACTTCTTTTCATATTCGCTTAAATAAGAGTTGGAGGTGGACTGAATCCGCATTTCTGTGAACCGGTAGGAGGACATTTGCTCAAACCGAGCTTCCTGACGAAGGATTTCATGAGACTGCTTTACGCTCGTCTGGATGGTAGCGCAGGAGCTGCATAGAAATAAGATCACAACCACTTTCAAAACGGATGCGCAAGCCCCTAGGGCAAAGAAGGGTTTTCGCCCTTTTAAGGCGTATTTCACATCCCCGCTGTAAAAAATAAAGAGAAAAACAGCGGATAAAATCAAGAGTATCGCCAAAACCGGCACAATTGATTTCAGTATATCGAGAAGAAGGCTCCCATAGCAGCTCCATCTGTTGTAAAAACCGCAGAAGGCGAAGCCGAGGGCGAGGCTGCCTGCAAAAGCTGCGACCGTCACAGCCAGCAGCCTTAGGAATAAATTTTTCCTGCATTGCCGATCAGAGTAGCCATTCAATTTTTTGACCGCATTCAGCTGATATTCATTCACAATCCAAAAAGCCCAGAATACGAGAAAGGCAATCATTAAAATTGCAGTAATGGCGATTTGGTTTGTATCCATTTCATCCAATACAATACGTTCATCGGCTGAAAAAAAAGAAATATCAAATTCACTGGAGAGATAGCTTTGGAAATCGGCGGAAGCAGACGCCGGATAGATATAATATTCCCGTGCCAAACTTTTGTCTTTCAGGCCGGAAAACGGATAAATTTTGCACTCGCGTTGCGTCGAAAACATGGAAAAATCATCAGATTTACTTGAAATCGGTTTCTTCGTTTGATAAATCTGTTCGATCCGCTGACGAGTAAGGCCTCTGTCAGAAAGAAAAGAGGGAATATTGGTTCCGGAGCAGAATAGCTCTATGGTACTCTCAGAATGGCTTTGACGGGTATAACCGATGCTTAGGACAAAGGCATTTTTTTGCTCCGTATAGGTGCGGATGACGTTGTCAAACTCATCGGCGTTCCGGATGGAGCCTAGCTCCTTTATCTCCACAACGGCACTTTGCTTCCGCAAGGTGGATTCAACCTCATTTTCAATATATTGCTGAAAAACAGGAACCTGTTCAATGACGAGAAAAAGCAACATAAAAATAAAAACAACTTTTTTCATTACTACCCTCCCTAGAAAATGACTTTTTTAGATAAGC
>DAWDUP010000096.1:8170-8667 GCA_052346825.1 Candidatus Fimivicinus sp.
ACCATTTAAATCCTTTGCGTTGTAATAGCATCTTTCAATGGCATTCCATCTACATTCAATTGCCGATTTTGCCCATTTTCCAGACGCCACCCAATCTGATGTGGAACTCGTTTTACCAGTTACTGTGGTTTTATGTACCCCGTTTGTTTTGTCGGCACTGCTATATGTCAGATAATAATCTGAATAAGCGTATTTTATATCGTTTGTATATCGCTCTCCCCAATTCCACGTACCTCCGTAAGGATACTCTGTGTGCTGCGCTGCAAAAGCAACGGCGCTTAGTGTAAAGAGCATTCCAAAAGCAAGAATACCGGAGAGAAGCTTTTTGTATCGACTCATCCTAGATCTCCTTTCTTATCCATAAACGGCTTATCTAACTATATTAGTATTACATATGCTTATAAATTTGTCAAGTAATAAAAAAATTTACAGTGTATTGTTTGTGTAGGATTGTCAAACATATTGGACAGCGAAGTCGTGGGGAGAAAGCCAATGAA
>DAWDUP010000097.1:0-8555 GCA_052346825.1 Candidatus Fimivicinus sp.
TCAAAAAGCGGCACCTTCTCCCTTTTTAGTTACCAGCAATTTTCATCCCTCTCTTCTTGACTTTTTTCACAAATCTGATATGATAGCGAGAGAACAAATGTTTTGAGCCGCTTGTGCTCAGGGAGGTCTGTGTATGGCGCAGAAGAATTTGGTGGTAAAGGGTGCCCGTGAGCACAATTTAAAGAATGTAGATATTGAAATCCCGCGCGATAAGCTTGTCGTTTTTACGGGGCTTTCCGGTTCAGGCAAGTCGTCTCTTGCCTTTGATACGATTTATGCGGAGGGCCAGCGGCGCTATGTGGAGAGCCTGTCCTCCTATGCACGCCAGTTTTTGGGTCAGATGGAGAAACCGGATGTTGATTTGATCGACGGGCTGTCTCCTGCGATTTCGATCGACCAGAAGACGACTTCAAAGAACCCGCGCTCCACTGTCGGTACAGTTACCGAAATACACGATTACCTGCGCCTGCTCTACGCCCGCATCGGCATTCCGCACTGCCCGGTCTGCGGCAAGGAGATCAAGCAGCAGACTGTGGACCAGATCGTCGACCGGATCATGGCGCTCGACGAGGGTACGAAGATACAGGTTTTGGCGCCAGTCATCCGCGGGCGCAAGGGCGAGCACGTCAAGGAGTTGGACGCGGCGCGCAAAGCCGGCTATGTGCGCGTGCGTGTGGACGGCAGTATCTACGATCTGTCGGAGACGATTAAGCTCGACAAAAACAAAAAGCACAATGTCGAGGTCGTTATCGACCGCCTGGTGATCAAGGAGGAAATCCGCGCGCGTCTGGCGGATTCCGTGGAGACGGCCTGCTCCCTCTCCGGTGGCATCCTGCTCGTCGATGTGGTAGGCGGGGAAGAGCTGCTCTTTTCGCAGAATTACGCCTGCCCGGAGCACGGCGTGAGCATCGAAGAGCTGACTCCACGCATGTTCTCCTTCAACAATCCCTTCGGCGCGTGCCCGACCTGCTCGGGCCTCGGTATTTTTATGAAGGTGGACCCGAAGCTGGTCATCCCGAATCCGCGCCTGTCCATCCGGCAGGGTGCCATCAAGGCCAGCGGATGGACGGTGGCCGAGGGCGGCACGATCGCGCAGATGTATTTTGAGGCGCTGGCGGAGCACTATCATTTTTCGCTGGACGAGCCTGTCAACAAGCTGCCGAAGGTGGCACTCGACGCGGTGCTCTACGGCACCAAAGGCAAGAAGATTAAGATGCACCGCCGCAGCGAATACGGCAGCGGCACCTATACGACGGATTTCGAAGGCGTGATCCCCAATCTGGAGCGGCGTTACAAGGAGACGAGCAGCGAATGGGCGCGCGCAGAGATTGAGCAGGTCATGAGCGAAAAGCCCTGCCCGGATTGCGGGGGGGCGCGCCTGCGGCCGGAATCCCTATCCGTCACGGTGGGTGGCATCAATATTGACCAGTTCAGCCATAAATCCATCACCGGCGCGCTGGAATTTCTCAATACATTGGAGCTGACGGAGCGCGAGCAGATGATCGCAAAGCAGATTTTGAAAGAGATCCGCAGCAGATTGACGTTTCTTTCAAGCGTCGGGCTCGAATATCTGATGCTTTCCCGCTCCGCCGGGACGCTGTCGGGCGGCGAGAGCCAGCGCATCCGCCTGGCGACGCAGATTGGCTCCTCGCTGATGGGCGTGCTCTATATTCTGGATGAGCCGAGCATTGGCCTGCATCAGCGGGATAATGACCGGCTGCTTGAAACGCTCAAGCACCTGCGCGACCTTGGCAATACCTTGATCGTAGTCGAGCACGATGAAGACACGATGTATGCCGCGGACTACATCGTGGACGTCGGCCCCGGCGCGGGTATCCACGGCGGTGAGATTGTCTGTGCGGGCACGGTCGATGAGATCAAGGCCTGCAAACGGTCCCTGACTGGGCAGTATCTCAGCGGCGCGCGCTTTATCCCGATCCCGGAAAAAAGGCGTAAAGGCAATGGAAAGCTCCTGAAGGTGATTGGCGCAAAGGAGAATAATCTCAAGAATATTAACGTGACGGTCCCGCTGGGGGAATTCGTCTGCGTGACGGGTGTGTCCGGCTCCGGCAAATCGTCGCTCGTCAATGAAATCCTCTATAAACGCCTTGCAAACGAGCTCAACGGCGCAAAACGCACCGTTGGCGCGCACAGGGATATGGAGGGCATCGAAGCGCTCGACAAGGTCATCGACATCGACCAGTCGCCGATTGGGCGCACGCCGCGCTCCAATCCGGCGACGTATACCGGCGTGTTTACGGATATCCGCGAGCTGTTTGCCTCCACGCAGGAGTCGAAGATGCGCGGATTTAAATCCAATCGCTTTTCCTTCAACGTGAAGGGTGGGCGCTGCGAGGCCTGCCAGGGCGACGGCATCGTGAAAATTGAAATGCATTTTCTGGCGGATATCTATGTGCCCTGCGAGGTCTGCAAGGGCGCGCGCTACAACCGTGAAACGCTGGAAGTGAAGTATAAGGGCAAAAATATCTACGATGTGCTGGAGATGACCGTGGAGGAGGGGCTTGCATTTTTCTCCGCCGTGCCGAAAATTCAGCGTAAGCTGCAAACGCTTTACGACGTAGGGCTTGGCTACATTAAGATCGGCCAGCCCGCAACCACGCTCTCCGGCGGCGAGGCACAGCGCGTCAAGCTCTCCACGGAGCTTTCCCGCCGCGCGACGGGGCGCACAATCTACATTCTGGACGAGCCGACGACCGGCCTGCATACGGCCGACGTGCACCGCCTGATCGACGTGCTGCACACGCTGGTGGAGAATGGCAATACCGTGCTGGTGATCGAGCACAATCTTGATGTGATTAAAACTGCCGATCATATCATTGACCTCGGCCCGGAGGGCGGGGACAAGGGCGGCATGATTGTGGCGGAAGGAACGCCGGAAGAGGTGGCGCAGGTGAAGGAATCCTATACCGGCCGGTATCTCAGGCGGATTTTGGAACGTAGATAAAGGCAGGCGAAAAGATGCCGGCAAAAAGTAAGACCCGCCCCATACAGCAGCGTATGGGGCGGTTTTTTGATAGGGTGAAGGGAATGAATCGATTTAAAAGATGCTGAGGATCATTGTTCCAACGCGGGAGAAGAAAGCGGCCAATGCCAGCGATTTCAAGTTATTTACCATATTGGCGATCATTTTAAATTTTTATGATCCAGCCTTTTTCGTGAAACAAAAAATAAAGAGAATTTACTCGAATGAACACAACTTTATTCCAGAGGAAGTATATCCTTTTGCCAAAAAATCTGGTAAAATGATAAATAAAATATGGAGTTTACAATTTAGAGGAGGAAAGCAGGATGGAAAACAGATTGACCTGGGGCACTAAACTCAGCTACGGCGCCGGTACCATTGGCAAGAGTATGAGCTACGGCTTGGCCAGCGGATTTATTTCTTATTATTTTATGACGGGGCTTGGGTTGCATGCAGCTTTTCTGGGCTTCATGTTTTTTATCGCGCGCATCTGGGATGGTGTCAACGATCTGCTTATGGGCGCGATCATCGACCATACGCATACCAAATGGGGAAAATTCCGCCCATGGATGGTGATTGGGGCCGTGACCAATGCGGCGGTTACGGTTTTGCTTTTTACCGATCCCGGCTTCCGGGGCCCTGGCCTGTATGCTTATGCGACGGTCTGCTTTGTCCTGTGGGATATGACCTATACGATGATTGACGTCAGCTATTGGGCAATGATCCCCGCTTTGACGCTCGACCCCGGGGATCGCGACCAGGTTTCCATGCTGCCGCGTATCTTCGGTGGCGCGGCGGGCATCGTCGGCGCATTTACGCTGCAAATTGTAGACCGGCTCGGCGGAATCACGGGCGGCGGATTTATGAAGTATGCGCTGATCACCTCCGGCGTATATATTCTGACCGTTCTGATCTGCGCGGGCACAGTGCGGGAGAGGATTGCGCCGCCTCCGCAGCAGAAGGAGGAGAAATTTTCCCTTATCCGCTGTGCGAAGATTCTCTTCCACAATGATCAGGCGCTCGTCATCGTGGTGATTATGATCCTTTTCAACCTCGCAATCAATCTGACGAACGCGGTCACGGTTTTCTATTTTGTCTTTGTGATCGGCAGTAAGGATCAGTATTCCTTCTTTACCATCCTGCTCGGTGCCTCTCAGGCGGTCGGGTTGCTGGGATATCCGTTCTTCTCCAAATGGTTCGGGCGCAACCGCGTGAATGTCGGGTCTCTGGTTTTGCCATGTATCGGCTATGTGATGATGTTTCTCTCGACGCAGTTTTTCAATGGGCAGTTCCTTCCGTTTGCCGCCGCGGCTTTTGTGATGTCTGTGGGCTTCGGCTCCATGGGCGTGATGCAGAATGTGATGCTTGCGGACGCGGTGGACTATGGGGAGTGGCGCAGGGGAGAGCGCAACGAGGGCGTGATTTTTTCGATGCTGACCTTCCTGAGCAAAGTGGCGGCAGGATTGAGCTCCCTGATCACCATGCTGGGCTTTGCGACCGTCGGCTTTGATGGGAAGGAGGATTCCATTGCGACGCCGCAGGCGGTGACATGTATCGAGACGATGATGTATATCCTGCCGCCGCTGATTCTGCTGGCGGCGCTGGCGATCTATTTCAGGAAGTTCAAGCTCAAGCCGGAGCTGGTGGAGCAGATTTCCCGCGAGATTCAGGAAAGACGGAGCTGATTCAGGCAGATGATTTTCCATTAAAAAGCTGAATGCGTCTCGTTTCATGAAATCACAGCGAAATAAGACGGTGGGCCGCTGCAATTTGCTTTGCAGCGGCCCCGAATTTTTATGCAAATGAGGGTTCTGAATGCTGTTAACGATCAAAAGGATTGCCGGGCATCGCATGGGGAAGCAGATCAGAATAACAGATGCTGGCAAGGCCATACCCGGATGAGGTTACCAGCTAAGAAGGTTCAATGGGATCAGGAGAGCGATCCCAACCCGTTGAAGAGCCCCATAATCCACTCCACAACCTTCATCAGGAACGCCAGGATCGTGTCCCCTATGCTCTTGAAGAAGAGCTGGATGGAGAAGGATGTAGTCGCTTTCACAGTGACATCTTCATCGGGCATTGTGAAGGAGATGCTCGTCTGCGTGAGGTCTTCGACGCCCACGTCGACGGTCTCGCCTTCCGCATTGGTGATCTTCCAGCCCTTGAATTCATAATACTTCCTGAGGCTGGTCTGATCGAATTCCACCTTGACGGTCTGGCCGGGCTTATAACTGCCGGACCCGGAGCCGCCATTGACCGTGACGGTGCGCGGCAGAACCGCCTTGACCGTCTGGGTTGCTGGCTTGTAGATATAATTATCATGTTCAGCAGGCGTATATTCCGCTTTCACGGTATAGTCGCCGCTGTCTGGGATGGCATAAACAACTTCCGCTTTGGGATCGGTGTTTTCGGCAACCACTGTGCCATTGACAGTATAGGTCACTTTGCCTTTGCCGGCATAGTAACCGTTCGCTTTGATGCGGAGCTCATTGCCCTCCAAGTCGGCTTGCAGCGGGAAGGCCTTTGTCTCATCCGCCTTGATGACGACATTCACAGTGAAGAAGCCAATATTAAAATTGCGGCTGTCTTTCGCCGTGGCGCGAGCCTCAATCTGATAATTGCCTACCCCCAGCGCGAGATTCGCCTGCGGGTCTTTTACCTTCAGTCCGCCTTCATCGTACCAGTCCCAAGTCACCGCAGATGGCTCTATGACACCGCCCTCAATCACCGCGTTGTGAAGCACACTACGATTCTTCAGCGGTGTGTTCTGGTAGACAAACGTGAAGATCGGCGCTTCCGTTACGACGATGTCCCCTTTTTCAACGGTGACATTCACTGTCAAGCTGACTGGCTTCATACTTGTATCAGCGGGTGTAAAGACTACTTCAACGGGAATGGACTCGCCCACAAAAAGTGCTCTATCCGGCTGCGCGAAGGAGAATGTTCCCTCCACATTCGCTTTGCCGCCGACCAGTTCTAGATCACCGACCTTAAGCCCTTCACGATAGGTAACGGATGGAACCGTCGGTTCTTCTTCAATCTGTGCAATCGTTTCAGCCGAAATCACTGTGACTGGAACGGACACTGTGATTGGTTCCGCATACAGCACACCATTGCTATATTTTTGGAAACTAATAATAGCTTGTCTCTCAAAAGTCCCAGCCTCATTCATAATCTCCTCCGGATTGCTCCAATTGATGCTGTCAATCCGGCTCGTCAAATCCAATGTATAGCTTTGAACTTTCATCTCACCACGGGATAAAATGGACTCTCCAAGCTTTTGTCCAGTTTTGATTTCTGTGGAGTTTGGTACGCCTGTAGCAACAGCAGATTGGGAACTGACAATCGTCACAACAATCGCAGAGGACAGCTTTACACTCTCATAACTTTCTGTATCATCCGGGGTAAAAATTCCAATTCGTTTAGCTGTTCCGGGCCTGCTGGGCGAGCCGCTCTGCGTGGGATCCACTTCAAATGTACCCGGTACGGAAGCGCTGCCGCCTGTTAGCTTTGCATTTTTAAAAGCATCGCCGACTTCTACAGTCCCCGTTGGCCACTCATAAATCTCTGGCGTTACTTTTTCGGCTGCGAAAACCACAACTGGCAGAGAACTGAGTATCATCAGAATGGCCAACGCCACTGACAACACTCTTCGTGATAGGACACGCTTTTTCAAAAACACCAACCTCCAAAATGGAATATTTACGGAAAATGTATTTACAAAATCCATATCCGTATGGGTAAATTATAAAATAAACCGTATTTTTTGTCAATTAAATCGTCTATTTTTTTAATTTTTTATGCATTATGATTGATTTTATGATTTTTATGGTAATATATGTAAATATAAAAATGCTTTATGTGGAAATAAAGACCAAATTAAGAATTTTGCTGAAGCTGCGTATCGAAGTCAGACCGTTTTTCCTGCAGACAGGAATTTTTTCACAAAACCGCTTGCAGACCGAGCTCCTGTTCTCTATAATGAGATACGAAAACCATCCTAAAAAAGGGACAGGGCCCGCGGAAAAATATGTATATTTTACCGCGCATCTCCCTGAATATGGAATCGTTTTACAACAGACGCAACGTGACAGAAAGGACAGGATACATGATGATCCAGATCACCAGCCGGCAGGAGTTTCATTTATCCACCGAAAAGACAAGCTATCTTTTTCGCGCGCTGCCCTGCGGTAAGCTTGAGCAGCTTTATTACGGGCGGCGCATCCCGGCATGCGGGGACTATCCATTCCTCTACGACAAGCATGCTGTGGGCTACAGCAACTCCACCGTCTATGATAAGAAGGATCATCTGTCGCTCGATCATATCCGGCTCGACTATTCGGAATTCGGCAAGGGCGATTACCGTCTGCCCGCCATGCAGGTACAGGCCGAAAACGGGAATTTCAACTGCGATTTCAAATTCCTGGATGCAAAGGTCACTGATACCAAGCCGGAGCTTGCCGGCCTTCCCTCCAGCTATGGGAGGAGCAAAACGCTCACAGTGATTCTGGAGGACGCGGCGCTTTGTGCGCAGCTGCATTTGTTTTACACCGTGTTTGAGGAGTGCAATGTGATCACCCGCAGCGCGCGGCTGATCAATCAGGGAGAAAAGGAGATCAAAATCCATTCCCTGATGAGCATGCAGATCGATCTGCCCGCCGGGGATTATACGATGCTTTCCTTCGACGGCTCCTGGATTCGCGAGCGGTATCAGCATGAGCGCAAGCTCACGGCGGGGGAGTGCTCCATCGGCTCCATCTGCGGCACGAGCTCCAACCGCCACAATCCCTTCTTTGCCATCCGGAAAGAGGGCTGCAACGAGCAGGCAGGGGAGTGCTGGGGCTTCAACCTCGTCTATTCCGGCAACCACATCGGCCGCGCAGAGGTATCGCCGCACGGGATGGTGCGCGTGCAGAACGGCATCAACCCGTTCGAATTTGAATGGGTGCTTGCACCGGGCCAATCCTTCGACGCGCCGGAGGCCGTGCTCACCTTCAGCCATGAGGGCCTCAACGGCATGAGCCGCAATATGCATGCCTTTGTCAAGGAGCATATCGTGCGCGGTGAATGGAAGAACAGGGAGCGCCCGATTGTCGTCAACAATTGGGAGGCGACGTATTTCACCTTTACGGAGAAGAAAATCCTCGCGATCGCCAAGGAGGGCGCGCGGTTGGGCGCAGAGCTCTTCGTCCTAGACGACGGCTGGTTCGGCAAGCGCAACAGCGATCATTCCTCTCTGGGGGACTGGACGGTCAACAAAAAGAAGCTTCCCTCCGGCATCGGCGGCCTTGCAAAGAAGATCAATGACATGGGCCTCAAGTTCGGCCTGTGGGTGGAGCCGGAGATGGTCAATCCGGACAGCGACCTCTACCGCGTGCACCCGGATTGGGCGATGACCACAGACGAATACGAGCCGGCGGAGGGCCGCAACCAGCTGGTGTTGGACCTGACGAACCCGGACGTGCAGCAATACCTGATCGACACGATCACGGATGTGATCAAGCTGGGCAACATCGAATACATCAAATGGGATATGAACAGGAGTATTACGGAATGTTGTTCAGCTGCACTT
>DAWDUP010000098.1:0-6564 GCA_052346825.1 Candidatus Fimivicinus sp.
CGGGAGCCACGCCGAAGAAGCCGTTCTCCGGGTTGATGGCATACAGGCGGCCGTCCGGGCCCTTGCGGATCCAGGCGATGTCGTCGCCGACGCACCAGACCTTGTAGCCCTTCTTCTGATATCCCTCCGGCGGGATGAGCATGGCAAGATTCGTCTTGCCGCATGCGGAGGGGAACGCGGCGCAGATATATTTCACTTCGCCCTGCGGGTTCTCGATGCCGAGGATGAGCATATGCTCCGCCTGCCAGCCCTCGTTTTTGCCAAGATAGGAGGCGATACGAAGCGCAAAGCACTTCTTGCCCAGCAGCACGTTGCCGCCGTAACCGGAGTTGACGGAGATGATCGTGTTGTCCTCCGGGAACTGGCAGATATAGCGCTTCTCTTCATCGATCTGGCACTTGCAGTGCAGGCCGCGCACCCAGTCGTCGCTGTCGCCAAGCGCTTCCAGCACGTTCTTGCCAACGCGAGTCATGATGGACATGTTGAGCACAACATAGATGGAGTCGGTCAGCTCGATGCCGATCTTGGAGAACGGGGAGCCGACAGGGCCCATCGAATAAGGGATCACATACATCGTGCGGCCCTTGTAGCTGTCACGCGCAATGTCATAGAGCATTTTATAGGCTTTCTCCGGATCCATCCAGTTGTTGGTCGGGCCGGCGTCTTCCTCTTTCTTCGAGCAGATCAGCGTGCGGGCCTCCACACGGGCAACGTCGTTGACAGCGGTGCGGTGCAGATAGCAGTCCGGCAGCTTCTCTTCATTGAGCTTGATCATTTCGCCCGTCGAGCATGCTTCGGCGCGCAAGGCGTCGATCTGCTCCTGAGAACCGTCAATCCAGACGATTTTGTCGGGCTTTACCAGATTGACCTTATCTTCAATCCAGCCAAGGACACTTTTGTTGGTAGTAAGTGCGTCCATCCTATAAACTCCTTTCACTTCTTCGGGTAAAACAGCGAGTGAATCCCGCTGTTATTTGGCTCTGTTCGTTATTATACACGCTCAGATGTGAACAATCAATCGTTAAAATGTTAAATCTTTGTCAGAAGGGGCCAAATTATTCCGTGGAAATGAATAACTCCCACAGAAATCTTGCAAAATCAGGCGTAAAAATGCCGATTTCAGGCCTCAATCGGCATTGTCGCGCAAGCGTTCAAATCCATTTGCGCCACATTGCCCGCCTGCAACTCATAATATCCCTGCGCGCCAACCATAGCCGCATTATCCCCGCAAAGAGCAATTTCCGGCATAAAAAGCTGCCAGCTATGCCGTTTGCACAGGCGCGCCATTCGCTCGCGCAGCACGGAATTTGCCGACACACCACCCGCGAGTACGATTTTTTGATGGCCGCGCTCCATAGCCGCCTTTTCCGTATTGTCGCACAGGCAGTCGACCACAGCGGAAAGGAAGCTCGCGCCAAGGTCTTTGACCGGCAGCGTCTCCCCTTTCTGCGACGCATTGTGAATCAGATTGACGACCGCCGTCTTCAGGCCGGAGAAGCTGAAATCGAAGGGGCTGCCGTCCACACGCGGATGCGGGAAGCGATAAGCGTGCGCATCGCCGCCCTTTGCTATACGGTCGAGATTGAGCCCACCCGGATATGGAAGGCCCATGGCGCGCGCTGCCTTGTCGAGCGCCTCCCCCGCCGCGTCGTCCCGCGTGCGGCCTACGACGGAAAAGCGAGTGTAATCGAGCACTTCAACGAGATGGCTGTGCCCGCCGGATACGACGAGGCAGAGAAACGGCGGTTCCAGTTCCTTATATGTCAGATAATTGGCCGCGATGTGCGAGCGCAGATGATGCACCGGTATAATCGGCAGACCGCTCGAAAGGGAGAGCCCCTTTGCAAAATTGACCCCCACCAGCAGCGCGCCGATGAGCCCCGGCGCATAGGTCACAGCAATCCCGTCCAATTCCCGGAGGGAAACGCCCGCTTCCTCAAGTGCCTGGCGGGTCACGCCTGTAATCGCCTCCGCGTGCATGCGGGAGGCGATCTCCGGCACGACGCCGCCGAAGCGGATATGCTCCTGCACCTGGGAAGCGACAACATTGGAAAGAACCTTTCTTCCATCCTCTACCACGGCCGCCGCCGTTTCGTCGCAGGAGGATTCGATGGCTAATAGTTTCATAAAAGACCTTCTTTATTTTTGTTCGTCGTGATTATTTCACCCGAAACGTTTTCGGAGCAAACCGGTATACAAGAATCAGCGCCACAGCGATATAGGCGGCTGTGAAGCCCAGCACGATGAGCGTAAAGCCCATGCTGCCCGTGCGGATCTCCATACAGATGAAGCACAGGATGTAAACCGCCGTATTCAGAAGCCGGTAAAACGGGTTTTTAACATTCAACTCCGTTGTAAACGGCTGGAATACATAGTAGAGGAACAGGTGATGCACTGTAAAAAAGATGGAAAGCAAAAGGATCGTAGCCGCAAACATCGCCAGATCCAGCGTCGCCCACGGCGCGCCAGCCGCCGCGCAGAACAGGGCGACCGCCGCGCTCAGCGCAAGGCCGATGACAAAATCATAAAGCCCCACGCGCAGCAGGCGGAAACGAAAATTCTTCAGGATCACCTTCGGATGGCGGTAAAAGCCATAGTGCAGCAGGCTCATATCGCAGTTATAGAACATTGCGCGGCATGCCTTGTCCCCCACGGACATAAAATACATGATAAAAACGAAAAATGGCAAAAAGGTCACAATCTGCCCCGCGGCCTGCTGTGCTTTTGCCGGATCGAGGAGCGCGAAGAGAAGCCCGCCCAGGAATATGGCCAGGATGATCAGCATCCGGATTTTGACGGGCTTTACCAGCTGGCGGCGGTGGCGCGCGAAGAATAGGGCGTTGAGATAGGCATAGCCCTGCAGACGTGCAAAGCGTCCGGCCTCCCTTTCATCCGCCTTCAGATCCTCCTCCTTGACCGCCACGTCTGCAAACGTGCTTGATTTGCTCTCCTGCATCATGGAGGAGAGCAGGAATTTCTGATCAACGCTGCGCAGGAATGCCGTTTCATAGCCCTTATAACCCCAAATCACATAATAAAAGCTCGCTGCGCCGATAAGGAGCATCGCGATAATCCCAGGGATACTGAACAAAATGCGCATCGTGGGCAATTCCACCCGCAGCAGAATCGGCAGGTAAGCGCCTAAAAGAGATAGACCGATCAGCAGCCAGACAAGCCCCACCTTGCGCGAGAGTACAATCTCTTTTTTTCCATAATACCAGACTTGTATCGCCTCACCTAGAAAGCGGAAGGAAAACAGCATGATAAAGCTGCCCAGCGCCTGCCAAATGCTCCCGCCCGCAATCAGGAACGCGCCGATCAAACCCGGCAGGAAATAGAGGAAAAACGGAACATACCGCATGAACAGATCAGCGTATACATAACGCTTGGGCTGCATTTTCATATATTTGAGCGCAATGAATTTCTGCCGCGTCACGCCGAACACCGCGCTGTCCTGCATCGGGCCCATCACACAGCTGAGGAAGAACAGAATGTTCACCAGATGGGAAGGTGCCTGCGAGGGTTCCAGCATCCCCTTTTCCATGGCAAGCATCAGCGGAAGCCCTGCCGCCAGGAGCAGATAAATGACTTTCCCAATCAGCTTTATGAGTTGCCCGAGCACCGTTGTCAGCACAGCGAGAAATTTTTTGAGTGTCTCGTTCATATAGACCCGGTCCGAGATGTGTTTTCCGATCAGCCAGAGACGCTTGAGATAGTAAAGAAAGGTATTGGCGCCGACGGTCGCCTTGATTTGCAGGATCGTTTTAAGCGTCTTATTCATGGGCATCTTCATCCTTTAATTTCTCAATAATCTGCGCCTCAAAATCCCCGCTTCCCAGCATATCATGATCGAGCTGCTCGAGCGTGCCGTCGCTGAGGATCACGATTTCATCGCACAGGTCGGTGGCGAGCTGCAGGATATGGGTGGAAAAGATGATGATATGTTCTGCGCTGATCTCTCGGATCAGTTGCTTAATCTCCAACGCGACAACCACGTCAAAGGAGGTCAGCGGCTCATCGAGCAGGATGACCGGTGGGCGTGCGATCATGAAGCAGAGCATCTGTACCTTGTTTTTCATGCCATGGGAATAGCCCTTGATCAGCCGGTCGCGATCCTCTTTTTCGATCTTGACCAAGTCGAAATAATCATCGATCGTCTGGTCCGAGCGGATTTTATCGCGGTTGATCTCCATAAAGAACTTCAGGAATTCGCGCCCGGTTAAAAAATCCGGCAGGATCGGCGTGGAGAAAACATAGCCGATATCCTCCGGGGTCAACTCCCGCAACGTGCCGAATGCATCCCGCAATTGTGCCGTGCCCGCGTCCATCGTGATCTCGTTGCTCAGGCAATTAAAAAGTGTTGTCTTTCCCGCGCCGTTGCGCCCCAGCAGGCCGTAAATTTTCCCCTGCTCGAAGGGAAAGGAGATATCCCGCAGGACCCGCTTGTCTCCAAATTTTTTCTGAATTCCGCTGAGAATCAGCTCCATTGCCATCCTATCATCTCTTTTCATAAGTATTTTGTCAGCAGGAAGGCATCCTCCCGCGGTTTGTTGTAATAATTGGGCCGAGCCCCCACTTCCTGATAGCCTTTGCCGCGATAGAGCCGAATCGCCGGCATATTGGAAGCCCGCACCTCTAGGGTCAGGAAAGACGCGCCGTGCGCACGCGCATAGTCTTCGAGCGCATCCAGCAGCGCGCCTGCTATCCCCTGCCGCCGGTATGCCGGAAAAACGGCGATATTGTCGATATCACATTCATCCAGAATGCAGTGCATACCCGCATAGCCTGCCACCTTGTTTTCGCACAGAGCAACGAAAAACACCGCCGTATCGTTTGTCAGCTCCGCGCGCAGTGCTTCCCCCGCCCGCGGGGAGGAGAAACAAACGGCTTCCAGCCGCGCGATCTCTAAAATATGTTCTTCCCGCAGCGGGGCAATGGTACAATTCTTCATCGCATTACAGCCTGTCCCGGATGAAAAGCCAAAGGTCCTGAAAGCCGTCGAACGCTTGATCGACGCTGCGGCGGCAGGCCCAAACATCGCCCGTGGATAAATCCTTCCCGCTCTCCTGCAGATAGACGCGCTCCGGCGGCGCGAGCTTTAAAAGCGTCTCATAGTCCGCACGGTTGAGCGCGACCAGCAGGCCCGCCTGCCCGATGAGCTCATCCGATAACGGCCGGGCACAGTGGCCGGAGAGCTCCAGCCCGAACTCCCGCGCAGCCTGTATCGCCGCCGAATTGGCGCGCTCCCCTTCCATTGCCGACAGCCCGGCGCTGAACGCCCTGAGCCCGGGAAGCCTCCATCTTGCTGCCATCCGGTTGCAGACTGCCGCAGCAATGGCGCTGTGCATGGTGTTTGTTTGCCCAACATAGACAATCGGCCCCATCCTCACCCTTCCTTCCATCATCAAATCAAGCTCGTCCCATCGCATTCCATATTCTATCTCACCGGTATCCAGCTCCACCTGTTTTTCAATAAGTTTAAAGCCCTCCCACCATTAAAATCGCACATTTTTACATAGGACCAAGGGATGAACGCATCGTAAAGCTATTTTGCTTTCCGGATGGCCATGGCTGATCTTCCTCAGGCTGATCGCCCGGCAAGCGCATCATCCCTTCGCATCATACCAGGTTTTGCCCTGATGCACGTCCGCCTTCAGCCGCACACGCATTTCGCACGCACCCTCCATCTCTTCATCCAGAATCAGGGCGGCGCGCTCCGCTTCCGCCTCAGGCGCTTCCACGATCAGCTCATCGTGCACCTGCATGATCAGGCGGGCTTTCAGATTTTCCCTGCGCAGCCGTTCATCCACCTTGACCATGGCGATCTTGATGATATCGGCCGCCGTGCCCTGAATCGGCATATTGCGCGCCACCCGCTCGCCGAAGGCCCGCAGGTTAGCGTTAGAGGCCGTCAGCTCCGGCAGGTAGCGCCTGCGGCCAAAGAGCGTGGAGACATAGCCCTGCTCCTTTGCCTCTCTCACGACGCGCTCCATATACTTCTGCACACCTGAATAGTGGGCAAGATACCCCTTGATATATTGATCGGCTTCCTTGCGCGTGACCCCAATATCCTTTGCGAGCGAAAATGCACCGATACCGTAGACGATTCCAAAATTGACCGCCTTCGCCCGGCTGCGCATGAGCGGCGTGACCATTTCAGGCGGCATATTAAAGACCTGAGAGGCTGTGATCGTGTGGATATCCGCCTCGCTGTTGAAGGCCTCGATCATCGCCGGATCGTCCGCCATATGGGCGAGCACGCGCAGCTCAATCTGCGAATAGTCCGCGTCGACGAGGACACAGCCCTCCTTCGCACGGAAAAAGCGACGCATCTCGCGGCCCAGATCCTGACGCACCGGAATATTCTGGAGGTTTGGCTCCGTGGAGGAAATGCGGCCCGTGCGCGTCTCGGTCTGGTTGAGCGTCGAATGAATGCGTCCGTCCGGGTTGATTCCCTTGATCAAGCCCTCGCAATAGGTCGATTTCAGCTTTGCAAGCGTCCGGTATTCAAGGATGCGCTCCACCACGGGATGCTCGTCCGCAAGCGATTCAAGCACCTCCGCG
>DAWDUP010000098.1:6577-8540 GCA_052346825.1 Candidatus Fimivicinus sp.
TTGGTGGAATAGCCGCTTTTCGTCTTTTTGCGCGCGGGGAGCCCTAATTTGTCAAACAGCGCCTCTCCGAGCTGCTTGGGCGAGTTGAGATTGAACCCATAGCCGACGGCATTGTAGATTTCCCCCACGATATTGTCGATGCGGCGGGAAAGCATTTCGCCAAATTGCCCGATCCCGCCACGGTCGACCTCAAAGCCCACCTGCTCCATGCCCGCAAGCACGCGTGCGAGCGGAATCTCCACCTCGTGCAGGAGCATCTCCTGGCCGTTTTCCGCAATCAAAAGCAGGAGCTTCTCGCACAGGCGAGGCAGAACCGCCGCCCGCTGCATATCATCCCGCTCCGCCTCTGAGCCCTGCCCGCAGGGCGGCACCGGCACGCCGTATTCCTGCGCGAGGCGCAGCACATCGTAGCCTGAGGCGGAGGGATTGAGCAGATAGCCCGCGAGCATCGTATCCATCTTAACAGCTTCCAGCGCGGTGCCCAGCTTCTCTGCAGCCGCATAGAGGGGCTTGGTATCATGTGTATATTTTTGAATACAATCATCTGCTAAAAACGCTTTTATAAAATCCGCAAAGCCCTCGTCCTGCGTGGTCAGCACGGTCACGACGCCCGGCTCTGAAACGGAAAGCCCGCTGATTGTGCCGCCCTGAATAGAAGTGAGAAAATAAGCCTTTCCGGCTTCCCGCAGCCGTACAAGCAGCGCCTGTCCATCCGCCTGCGCGCCGGAAACCAGCCGGATTTCTTCCGGCTTTTCCGCTTCCCCCTCTGCCGCGGCAGGCGCGGCGTTTGGGTCAAGCCCGAACCGCTGTGCCATGCGGAACATCTCCAGCCGTGCGAGCAGCCGCATCGCCGCCGCGTCGTCCGGACGGCCGGGCGCATAATGCGTCAAGTCGCAGTCCACCGGCGCTTCGCGGCAGACTGTGCCAAGTGTCCGGCTCAGGAAGGCCATCTCTTTATCCTTTTCGAGCTTCGCCCGCACACCGGGCTTAATATCGATCGTCCCCAGATTTTCATAGATTTCATCGAGCGAGTGGAAGCGCTGGATGAGATCCATCGCCGTTTTCTGCCCGATCCCTGCCACGCCGGGGATATTATCCGACGAGTCGCCCATGAGCGCCTTGATATCGATGAGCTGACGCGGCTCCACGCCGTATTCCGTGCGGATTGCCGCTTCGTCGTATTCCGTCGTAATAGGCTTGCCCATCTTTGTGGCCGCAAGCAGAACATGCACGCGCGCTCCTACGAGCTGCAGGGAATCCCGGTCACCGGTGGCCAGATAGCACACATCCCCTTCCCCACACTGTGCAGAGAGCGTACCCAGAATATCGTCCGCCTCATAGCCCTCGCATTCGACCACGCACAGGCCAAGAAAGCCGAGCAATTCCTTCAGAACCGGAAGCTGCTCCGCGAGCTCCGGTGGCATCCCCTTGCGCTGGGCCTTATAGCCGCTATACATCTGGTGGCGAAAGGTCGGCGCTTTTAGATCAAACGCGACCGCCACCGCATCCGGCGCGCAGAGCTCCTTCAGGCGCAGATAGATATTGAGAAAGCCGTAAATCCCGTTGGTGAAATGCCCGTCCTTGGTGGTGAGCAGCTTGATGCCGTAGAAGGCGCGGTTCAAAATGCTGTTGCCGTCGATGACCAAAAGCTTCATGTGAATCTCCTTTACCGGAAGTCGTTTCCTCTGAAAAATGCATCTTGGATAGATATAGTATACCATAAATCATACAGGATGCAAAAAGTTTCAATTGCCTATCTCATTTCAATCAACCAGAAGGGCCTCCTGAATGCTGTTCAGGAGGCCTCAGCTTGTCTGATCAAGTCTAAGAGAAAAAAGTGCACAAACAAGCATGGCTTCTGATCGCTTTTGGAACCGACATCTTTATGTGCCGCTGGTCGCTGATGGGAGGCCGAGGCAGCATAGCGCTTTGCTCACTGCGTGGCTCGTGAGGGGATTTTTTC
>DAWDUP010000099.1:0-1449 GCA_052346825.1 Candidatus Fimivicinus sp.
TATGCGCATCAAAAGTTAAGACTCTCTTTTGCGATGATAGACGCAAATGTCTGCCCTGATACATAGAAAAACGGCCGGGAAGAGCCACTGCCCTCCCCGACCGCGTTTTTCTGCAATCCTTACAGGGACTGCGCCACATTCTGAAATTTTGTCTTGGTCTGGTCGATCATCTGTTGCTGCGCCTCGGGCGGTGCATACCAGCCGCGCTTCTGCATCTCGGTGAACACATCCACCTGGATATTATGATCCTCGCGCAGAATGTTCAAAAAGTCGTTGCGCAGGGCCTGGTGTACACACTCGTTGCTGAAGGTGTTATAAACGCCGGTGATATGCTTCTGGGAGCTGAGGATATCGTTCATGATCTCCTCGTCGCTCAGGCTGCTCTGCTGGTTGTTCTGCTGTCCCATCGTATCCATCGTTCAGTTCCTCCTTGTCAGTTTAGATGGCCCATCAGGGTGTTGAAATGGTTCTGGTGCTGCGCCGCAATCTGCTCGCACATGGATTTGATCTTTGGATCCTGCGTCATCGTCGCATAATTCTTATACTTCTTGATGAGCACCTGCTCATACGTCAGCTCGTCGCTGATCGCGTCGAGTTCCTTTGAGGTGAGGTTCGGCATAATAAATCACTCCTTGAAAAGATTTGCAACGATAGCATTCCCGCGATGGGAAATTTTATACCTCTCCAAGAGCGTTGAAGATTTCATTTTTTCATAGTATAATCATTTGGAAGTATCGCAGGAGGAGAAAACACATGGAAAATCCGATCTATGAGCGGCTACTCGCACTTGCCGAGCCGGAATTTCAAAAATTCTCCAGCAGCCTCCTTCCCGGCACAGACAATATTCTGGGCGTCCGCCTCCCCAAGCTGCGAAAAATCGCAAGAGAAATCGCAAAAGGAGACTGGCACGCATACCTTGCCTGTGCGCAGGACGATACCTTTGAGGAAACCATGCTGCAGGGCATGGTCATCGGATATGCGAAGGCCGATATGCAGGAACTGCTGCACAATATCGCGGCTTTTGTCCCGAAGATTGATAACTGGTCTGTTTGTGACAGCTTTTGCAGCGGTTTGAAGATAGCGCGGGAGAGCCCGGAAGCGATGTGGGATTTTTTGCAGCCCTATCTACACACGGAGCAAGAATTCGAGGCGCGCTTCGGGGCCGTGATGCTGCTTTTCTATTTTGTCGACGAGACGCATATCCACGACGTTCTTGCTCTATTGAATCAAATCCCAGCACAGGGATATTATGCCCGTATGGCGGTAGCATGGGCGGTATCGATCTGTTTTGTGCAGTTCCCGGAGCTAACGATGGAATATTTGAGAACAGGAACTTCGCTTGATGATAGGACCTACAACAAAGCGCTGCAGAAAATCACTGAATCCCGCTGTATTGACAGGGAGACAAAAGCGGTCATCCGCAGGATGAAGCGGCAGGAATCTGCACAA
>DAWDUP010000099.1:1459-8514 GCA_052346825.1 Candidatus Fimivicinus sp.
ACTGTCCGGCTTTTGCTTACTGCTGGGATGTGTTATAATACACGCAAGAAAGCAGAAATTTCTAGTGTTTCGGAGAAAATTGATCCGGCGATTGCAGGCTCACAAGTCCGCCTTTGCGGCGAACGCCGCTCACCCCGTGTATTATCATATTTCTAAAATGATAAAGGAGGCAGAAAGCCATTCATACCATTTGCACAAAAAGCGTACAGGAGACGGAGGCTGCAGGAGAGGCGCTTGCAAAAACGCTGCGCGGCGGCTGCGTCATCGCCTTTTTCGGCGGGATGGGCATGGGAAAGACCGCCTTTGTGCGCGGGCTCGCGCGCGGGCTTGGGATCGATGCGGAGGTCACCAGCCCCACCTTCGCGCTGGTGCACGAATACGGTGGAACACCCCCGCTCTATCATTTCGATATGTACCGCGTGACCTCATGGGACAGCCTGTATTCCACCGGCTTTTTCGATTATTTGGATGCAGGCGGCATATTGGCCGTTGAATGGAGCGAGAATATCGAGGGCGTGCTGCCGGAAGACGCTATCCGCGTGGAGTTTCGGCGTGGAGAATCAGAAAACGAACGCATCATCACGATCGAGAAAGGCGGTGAGCCCGCATGAAAATTCTTGCGCTGGAGTCCTCGGCCTGCGCCGCGAGCGCGGCAATCGCAGAGGACGGCAAGCTCTTGGGGGAAGCTTTTCTGAATGTCGGCCTAACGCACAGCCAAACGCTGCTCCCGCTGATACAGAGTATTTTACAAAGTGCCAATCTCACGCTCGACGGGATCGACGCTTTCGCCGTGACCAATGGCCCCGGCTCGTTTACAGGCGTGCGCATCGGCGTGGCCGCCCTCAAGGGCCTCGCCTTCCCCTTGAACAAGCCCTGCGTTCCCCTCTCCTCGCTGGAGGTGATCGCCTGCGGACTGATTGGGCAGGACTGCACGGTTTGCGCCGCTATGGACGCGCGCTGCGCACAGGTATACACGGCGTTATTCTCCTGCCAGGATGGGAGGCTCACCCGGCTGACGGACGACGCCGCCCTGAAAATCACGGAACTCCCTGCCCTGCTCGCCGGCCGGGATACGCCAGTCGTCTTCGCGGGCGACGGCGCAGCGCTTTGCTTTGAAACAATCGGCCCCCAGATCCCCGGATGCCGCCTCGCGCCCCCGCATGAACGGTATCAGCGGGCATCCTGCGCTGCACTGCTCGCGGAGGAAAAGCTGCGTAACGGGGGTGGAATTCCCTCGGATACACTGACCCCCGCCTACTTGCGGATGCCGCAGGCAGAGCGGGAGCTAAAAATGAGACAGACCAAATAAAAATATCTTTTGGAGGAATGACACATGATCGCACTTGGAGCCGACCACGGCGGCTATCAGCTCAAGGAAACCATCAAAAAGCATCTGGAAGAACGCGGGATCGAATACCGCGATTTCGGCACAAATTCCACAGAATCGGTCGACTATGCGCCCATCGCCGCGACCGCCGCGCGCGCTGTCGCGGATGGCACCTGCGAGAAGGGCATTCTGTGCTGCGGCACAGGCATCGGCATCTCCATGGCGGCAAATAAGGTCAAGGGCATCCGCGCGGCGTGCTGCTCCAACTATTTCGGCGCAAAGTATACCCGCCTGCATAACGATGCCAATATGCTCTGCCTGGGCGAGCGCGTTATCGGGCCTGGCCTTGCGCTGGAGCTCGTGGACGTATTCCTCGACACACCCTTTGAGGGCGGGCGCCACCAGCGCCGCGTTGATCAGATTGCAGCGATTGAAAACGGAGAATTATAAATAGAAAATGGCCACATTTCTCCTTTTCAGTGGTCGCCGTCCCTCAGCAAGGAAAAGGAGTGATCAATGAGATTTGCTGATATCATGATGGGGGAATTCATACCCCATCATGATTGGGCAGGCATCCATGACAATACGGTGCAGATCGTCGGCGTATCGAATCTTGAGGAAGCTTGTTTTGCGGCTCAAAAGCTGTATACAAACGGCGTAGACTGTATCGAGCTTTGCGGTGCGTTTTGGGAAAACGGGGCGAAAACAATCATAAAAGCCACAGGCATTAAAATTCCTGTGGGATATGTCATTCACCTTCCGGAGCAAGATTCTCTTTTTCTATCCTTATTTATCTGAATAGAAAAGTAAGCTCCATACAGAAATCGATATTCGGAGGCGACGCAATGCAAAAATTTCGAAGCTGGTTCAAGCTTTATTTCAGGGAAACGGATAAGCTCCTGTTTTTTCTGTGCCTGTGCGCGTCTGCTTTTGGCATGCTGCTCGTATACAGCGCAACCAAAAACGGCGCGACAAAGCTGATCCCTGCCGAACTTAGAACCATGATTATCGCAGTAGGAGTTGGCCTCATTCTCTGCCTGCTGATTTCTTTTCTCGATTATGAGGTGATCATCCGGCTGTGGCCGCTGGTTGCGATCTTCTGTATTCTCATCATGTGCTCTCTTTTTATCTGGGGCGTTGCGCCGAATGCCAGGCAGGATGCAAAATCCTGGCTTGATCTCAAGGTGTTTTACTTCCAGCCCTCAGAGTTGGTTAAGATTGGGTTTATCATCACATTTGCCGTCCATTTGGATGCGGTGAAGGATCATGTGAGCAAATTCACCACTGTATTATTACTCGGTATTCATGCCCTGATCCCTATCGGGCTTGTGATGGCTACAGGAGACGACGGCTCTGCGCTTATTTTCATACTGATGTTCCTTGGCATGATGTTTGCGGCCGGTGTTCACTGGGGGTACTTTGTTGCCGGATTCGCAGCGGTCGCCGTGGCATTCCCTGCCATTTGGGCGCTGGGGGATAAATTGATTCTGAATCAGGATCAGAAAAACAGGATACTTGCCATCCTCTACCCTGATCTTTATGCAAAGAGCGAAGCATTCCAGCAAAACCGCGGCATCGGCGCGATCGGTTCCGGGCAGTTCTTCGGCCAAGGGCTTTTCAACGGCACCTACACGCAGAGCGCCGCTGTACCAGAGAGTGAAAACGATTTTGTCTTTACCGTAGCGGCGGAAGAGCTTGGCTTCATCGGCGCAATTGCCGTGCTGGTCCTGCTGGCCGCGATCATCCTGCGCATCGTCGTCAATGGCAAGCGTGCCAACGATAACGCGAGCTATCTGATGTGCATGGGCATGGCCTCCATGCTCGCCGCACAGATGATGATCAATATCGGCATGTGCCTGCGGTGGCTGCCCGTCATCGGCATCACACTCCCGTTTTTCAGCGCGGGAGGCTCTTCTAACCTGTGCGTCTATATCGGCATCGGGCTGATGATGAGTATCTACCGGTTCAATCAGAAAACGCCCGCCGCCGATTTCCGGTTGCAGCGCGTCGTCACGCGTTTTACCACCTGATAAAAAGGACGCGCTGCAACATAGGTAAGTTCAACATTTTATCGCGCTCCCTCGAGAAAAAGCATTTGCGAGCCAGCGAACACGGCTCGCATTTTGTGTCTTTACGGGCGCAAAACCATGCTTTTTCCACTGCATATTGATCTGTTTCGCAACAATCACTTTTTCACATCAGGAAAGGATGTCTATATTATGCCAATACAGCTCATTGCCATGGATTTGGATGGAACGCTTCTCAAGGACGATCATATGACGGTCTCCCAGCGCAACCGGGAGGCGCTCAGGCGCGCGGCTGAAAAAGGCGTGCAGCTCGTTCTAGCCAGCGGCCGAACCTGGGTACATCTCGAAAGCGTTGCCGTGCAGGTGCCCTTCACGCAATACGCCCTGCTCTCCAACGGCGCGGCCGCGCGGAATCTCCATACAGACGAAAGGCTGTTTA
This sequence comes from Candidatus Fimivicinus sp., assembly GCA_052346825.1. Classification (GTDB taxonomy): domain Bacteria; phylum Bacillota; class Clostridia; order Oscillospirales; family Acutalibacteraceae; genus Fimivicinus. The sequence continues at coordinate 5,253 of DAWDUP010000099.1, forward strand.
CCTTTCATTTTCCATGGGAAGCTTTCAGAAAGCTATTGTCCCTACTGCACCGTTACGATGCAGTATTCGAAACCTACTGCGATGGCTATTCCTATCTGGAGCGCCGCGTAACCGGGCGGTTTGACAACAAAGGCCTGCCGTCCGCCTTCATTGACCGCCTTAAGGCGAGCCTGACAATCGTTGACAATCTGGAAGAAACCTTGCAGGGGCATGTGATCGAGAAGATCAACGTCTTTTCCATGCCGGAAGAGAATTATGAACCGCTGCTTTCAGCGCTCCATCAAACCGATCTCTTCGAAATTTCCTCCGCAATCATTGGAAATATGGAAATCAATTCCAAGGGTGTAAACAAAGGCGCAGGGCTTGAGAAGCTGTGCAACAAGCTCGGCATCGCGCCGGAAAACGTGATGGCCTTCGGCGACGCGACCAACGATCTCGACATGCTGCGGTATGCAGGCTGGTCCTTTGCCATGGCAAATGCGGGCACGCAGGTAAAAGAGGCGGCACGTTATGAAACGGCCTCCAACGAAGAAGACGGCGTGGCGCAGGCGATCGAGCGCTTTATCCTGTGAGGCGGCACAGACGATGCGCATACACGTTTGGCAGCGTGCCCTGCATTCCTTTCTTTTCCCCCAATTTCAAGCCCAATACATTGACAAAAAACCAACAAACGGCTACAATAAAAAAAGATTGTTAAAAACTCAAACAAGTAGGAGGACATGCAATGGGATACACCCTTGGTCAAAAACTCATCCAATCACATCTTGTCAGCGGCGACATGACGCCCGGCAGCGAGGTCGGCATCCGCATCGACCAGACGCTCACGCAGGATGCTACTGGCACCATGGCCTATCTCGAATTTGAGGCGATGGGTGTCGAGCGCGTGCGCACGGAGCTCTCTGTCGCATACATCGACCATAACACCCTACAGACAGGCTTTGAAAATGCGGACGACCACCGCTTCATCCAAACGGTCTGCAAAAAGCACGGCATCCGTTTCTCCCGCCCCGGCAATGGTATCTGCCACCAGGTCCACCTTGAGCGCTTCGGTATCCCCGGCAAGACGCTCATCGGCTCTGACAGCCATACGCCTACGGGCGGCGGTATCGGTATGCTCGCCATCGGCGCGGGCGGCTTGGACGTAGCAGTCGCGATGGGCGGCGGTACATACTATATCACCATGCCGAAGATGGTGCGCGTCAATCTGACCGGCAAGCTCAATCCCTGGGTTGCCGCGAAAGACATCATCCTGGAAGTATTGCGCATTATGAGCGTTAAGGGCGGCGTGGGCAAGATCATCGAATACGGCGGCGAGGGCGTGAAGACGCTGTCCGTCCCGGAGCGCGCCACGATCACCAACATGGGTGCGGAGCTCGGCGCAACGACCTCCGTTTTCCCGTCTGACGAGGTCACCCATGCATTCCTGAAAGCACAGGGCCGGGAGCAGGATTGGATAGAGCTGCTGCCCGACGCGGACGCGCAGTACGATGAGGTCATCGAGATCGACCTCTCTGCCCTCGCGCCAATGGCGGCCATGCCCCACAGCCCGGATAACGTCAAGAGTGTAACGGAGATCGGCCAGATCAAGGTGGATCAGGTATGCATCGGCTCCTGCACAAACTCCTCTCTGCTCGATATGCTCAAAGTGGCTGCGATCCTCAAGGGCAAAACGGTCCATCCGGATGTGAGCCTTTCCATCGCGCCCGGCTCCAAGCAGGTGCTTAATATGCTCGCGCAGAATGGTGCACTGGCTGATATGATCGCCGCGGGTGCGCGTATCCTTGAATCTGCCTGCGGCCCCTGTATCGGCATGGGCCAGTCCCCGAATTCCAGGGGGATTTCCCTGCGTACCTTCAACCGCAACTTCGAAGGCCGCTCCGGCACGGCGGATGCGGGCATCTATCTTGTCAGCCCGGAGGTTGCCGCCGCGAGCGCGTTGGCCGGCGTGCTGACCGACCCGCGCACGCTGGGCGACGCGCCACAGGTGACGCTCCCGGCGGAATTTCTCATCAACGACAATATGGTCGAGCTCCCCGCTTCCCCGGAGGAGGCAAAGGATGTGGAGGTCCTGCGCGGCCCGAATATCAAAGAATTTCCGGTGACGAAGGCGCTGCCGGATTCCATTGAGGCAAAGGCGGTGTTCAAGGTCGGCGACAACATCACCACCGACCACATCATGCCCGCCGGCGCAAAGATCCTCCCCTACCGCTCCAACATCCCCTATCTTTCCAAATTCTGCTTTGGACAGGTCGATCCGGATTTCTCCGAGCGCTGCAAGGCGGAGGGCAAGGGCATCATCATTGGCGGCGCGAACTACGGCCAGGGCTCTTCCCGCGAGCATGCGGCCCTCGTTCCGCTCTATCTCGGCGTGAAGGCCGTAATCACCAAGAGCTTCGCCCGCATCCACCAGGCGAACCTCATCAATGCGGGGATCCTGCCCTTCACCTTTGCAAACGAGGCGGACTACGATAAAATCGAGCTCGGCGACGAGCTGCGCCTGCTGGACGTGCGCGCGCTGATTGCGGAGGGTAAGCCTGTCACGCTCGAAAACATGACGAAGAAGGAAAGCTATCCCCTCGCCTACTCCTTCTCGCAGCGGCAGACGGATATGCTCCTTGCGGGCGGTCTGCTCAACTATACGCGTGAAAACGCCAACTGAAAAATCTGACTTTTATAGATGGAGGATGAACCAATGGACGAAGCAAAGATCAAATCCGCCGTGGCACATTTTGAGGCGCTTGTTCGTGAGCAGTATGAGCGCTCCGACCGCATCAAGGCGAATAAGGATTTTATCAACTACGAGAAACTCGATAAAATTATCATCGGCGTGTGCGGCGGCGACGGCATCGGCCCGATCATCACGAAGGAATCCGCCCGTGTGCTCGAATACATGCTTGCGGACGACGTCAAGGCTGGCAAGGTTGAGTTTAAAGTGATCGACGGTCTGACGATCGAAAACCGCGTGGCCGCCAATCAGGCCATCCCGGACGACGTGCTCGAGGAGCTCAAAAAGTGCCACGTCATCCTCAAGGGCCCGACCACGACCCCGCAGGCCGGCGACCCGTGGCCGAATATCGAGAGCGCAAACGTGGCGATGCGCAAGGCGCTCGACCTGTTTGCCAACATGCGGCCGGTCAAGGTGCCGGACCAGGGCATCGACTGGACCTTCTTCCGCGAGAACACGGAGGGCGCCTACGCCGTCGGTTCCAAAGGCGTGCATGTGACGGACGACCTTGCGATGGATTTCGTCGTGGCAACGACG
>DAWDUP010000100.1:0-4010 GCA_052346825.1 Candidatus Fimivicinus sp.
AAACCATGTCTATTTTTATGCCGTTTTCAATTTGCGCAATTTATTGTACCTTATCGAGGTATTCATACACGGTCGATACGCCGCTTTGCGTGACCGTCTTTTTCGTGCGCAGGCCGTCCGCGTTGTAACGGCTTTCAATATAAATTCCTGCTGGATACTCCAGTTGCCACCGGGGAGGCCGATTATCTTACGATACAAGAATGTCTCAAGTATTTTCGAGTGTTCTAATGTTTAACGCATTTCCATAAAAAAGATCGCTTTAGCTTGATAGCGAAAACCCCATCAAATATATAAAATCAGCGCTTCCCATAGCTAAATTGCCATGAGAAGCGCCTTGTTCCAAATACGATTACTTTTTGTGATTCACTATTTTCGTTTTTAATGTAAGGTAGCCTCCATATGCTAGAAGAACACCAAGAAAAAAGCAGGAAATAATGATCCACGCTTCTCCTATACTAATTAAGGCTTCCTTACTTAACGTAAACGAGCAATATAGATTCGTTACAAATCCTATAATATGAACTATATAGCCGACCATCTCAACCCCTATCAGAATCCTCGAATAATACATTCCTCGACGACGTTTGCGAAAAATTAGATACTTTCTATACCGATTTTTGATCGGTACTAGTTTTGCATCCAAGCCTTCGTCAAGGATAGCCACGTCTATCCAATAAGAGGATGAAAAACATACCACTAAACTAAATACAAATGTGACCCATAAATATTTCATTCGTATCACCTAAATTTAATCGAAGATATCGTTTTAGATGCAATGTTTGAACCCGAGTAGCGAATCATACTTTTCCATGCCGCACTAGCCAGCAGATTGATAAAACGCTTTTTCGCTGTATTGACTAATTTGGCTGCATATCTTCTATTCTTCCTTCTGGCTTCACGAGCAATTTTACGATTCATATATCCCATAACTTCGGATAAATTTACTGATTTTTTAGTTTTTGCTAATAAGCCCTTACATCCTACTAAACCTCCTGCTGCTCCAGCAGCAAAAGCAGTAATCAAATCCGATTTCGTAATTTTAGTCCTTTGTACTCTGCACGTTGCCACATAAGATACGCCGCCAATAATCGAATTTACAATCGCCTGCACCAACGTTCCGCATGGCAACACCGCAAAAGCTCCGCTGACCGCACCGCCCAGCGCGTCGATCAATACACCGCTCCACAGTTTTTTTGCCGATATCTTTGGATTCATGGCTTTTTGGAACAACAGCGATATCACTGCGCTGGTTACCGCGCCGATGATTGCTCCGATCAGAACTAGAGTAGCCGTTGAAAACACGATATTTCCATCTTTATCATCGTTGTTTACAGGATTATTGATACAATACATATACAGGTTGCCAGCCTGTAATCCACTTTTGCCTTCTTCAAAAACATTTACGTTGTCCGCATTGATAAACCTGCCCCACTCCGGGTTATAATACCGCGACTGGAGATAATACAGCCCCGTCTCCGCGTCATAGTAATACCCACGGTACGTGCAGGGGTTCAGCCTTTGGAGCGTTGCGTCGCCCGTCATGGATACGATCTGGCCGTATGCGTCGTACACATAGGATACCTTCTCCGCTCCCGTTTTGTCAACGATGGCGAGCACGTCGTCCTGCAAATTTTTCACATAGAAATAGCTTGCGCTGTCGTTGACCGTGAAGCCTACCGGCTCGTCGTTCGCATCGTAGAGAATCCTGACCGCGTCGTTCCCGACCTTCTGCCCGACCAGCCTCGATTCATTCCAGAGGTATTCATACACGGTTGATGCTCCGCTCTGCGTGACCGTCTTTTTCGTGCGCAGGCCGTCCGCGTTGTATTGATATGCGATATCCGTCCCGCTTTTGCTCATCGAGGCGAGCTGCCGTCCGGCTTCCCATGAGAATGCCCAGCCATTGTAGCTCGTCGGGTTGCCAACGTTATCATATTGGATTCGCTTTGCGTCGAAGTATGCGAGCTGATCCTTCCACGCGCTGTCGTAGGTATACAGCCAAGTACGCTTCACCAGCAGCGGCGTGCCCGTCGTGTATTTGTAGTTCGTCCGGCTGACGAGATTGCCGCCCGCGTTATAAGCATAAACGATTGTCAGATCCTGCACCTTATCGTCCACCCGTGTGAGCTGATTCGCCGCGTCATAATGGTAGGTATACAGGAGCGTTGAGCCGCCGTCATTCGTCACCTGCTGGACGGTTTTGATGTTGCCGTTGCCGTCATAGGTGTAGGAAAAATCCTTGGTTGCAGACGTGTTCGCGCCGGTTTTGATCGCGTTGCGCAGGATATTCACGCGGTCGCTCGTCTGCGTGGCGGAGGCGGACTTGTATTCATAGCTCGTGCTGACGCCGCCTGTTACCGCCGTTCCGTTTTTCGCAAGCGCGCTCTTCTCCAGCGTGCGCCCGAAATAATCCGTCTTTTTTGAGAGGGCGGTGGAGGTTCCGGGGCTTGTGATCGTGCCGGATTTCACAGTCTGGCCGCTGGTCTGCGTATAGCTGTCGTCGTTTGTTTTTCTGGTATAGGTCTTGCCAAAGGCGGTTTCCGTTACGCTTCCGTCCTCTGCTGTAACGCTGGAGTAGACAAGGCTGTTATCGGAGAGCTTGCGCACCTCCATGCGGTCGCCGTCCAGCGTCGCCTTTGTCCCGGCAATATTGTCGGTGGCCGTTTTTACGTTGCCCTGCCGGTCATAGGTGTAGGTGAAGCGCCAGGCGCTATCCCCGCTATACTTGATGCCTGTGATATTCTGTTTGGCGTCGTATTGATAGGTGATGGCCTGGCCGTTGCCATAGGTGATGCTGTTAAGCTTGTTATGATTCGTGCCTGTGCCGTAGGAATAGGTGACGAGGCTTTGGCTGCCAACCTTTACGCCGGTCTGATTGCCCCAGCTATCGTAGGTAAAATTGTAAGAAAATCCATTGTGCGTCACGCTCGAAAGCCTGTCGTTGGCATACCCACTGGAAAACGGCTTTCAATATGAATTCCTTCTGGATACCCCAGTTGCTACAGGAGAAGCTGATTATAACGCGATACAGGAATGTCTCAAGTATTTTCAAGTGTTCTAATGTTTAAAAAAAGACCGCTTTAGCTTGATCGAGAAAACCCTATCAAATATATAAAATCAGCGCTTCCCATGACATTAGCCATAGGAAGCGCTGGCTTTTTAAAAAACTGAAGCTTTAAAAGCGCCCATGCTGTCAATCAACTGAAACTGATATTCGATTGCTTTAGGAATTCCATATCTTTTGAGGATGGGTTCTCCATATATGCCATATTTTCATGCGTAACAGTAGCAAACCATACATTATCTTTCCTATAAAAACAAATATCTTGCGGCAATCCATTACTAATTACAAAAATATTGGGTAGTTCAAGCAATATGGATCTTGCCTCCTTACAGGAACGATAAACATTCATTACTCGATGGTTATCTCTAGTTATTGTTCCGGGCCATTCCTTTATTCCAACCTTTTGGTTTATTAAATATGGTTCAAACAGATTTAAAATATGATCATGCGTACAATTTGGTGGGATTTTTGTATATGGTTTACTGAGATTTGTAATAAGAGAAAAAGAATCTGAGAATTTACCAGCATACTCAACAATATCTATATAATGGTGGATAATATCTTCAAATTTAACATCTATTATATTACACATAAAATATATGACCTCCTGTTCGTCTTCCATCATGATAGTGCCACCAATATCCCAAGGTGCTTCCGTTTTTAGAATGAATTTCTGCTCTTGTAGGAGCCCTACCATTTCCAACAGCTCGGGCTAATTGTTTAGCCTTAGACGCATTTTTGGCAAAAACATCACCGCCTTTTCTAACAAAACTGATTGCATAAGAATAACTGATGCCTTTTGATGGGAAGTAGGTTGCCCCACGTCCTAAATTAAGTTTTATCGCAATCCAATATTCAAATCGTTTACTTTCATTTCTTATTTTTGTCTTGGCTTTTGAAACGGTATTTGATAGAGAGTTACCAATTGCTATTGCTTTTGTTCTGA
>DAWDUP010000100.1:4020-8347 GCA_052346825.1 Candidatus Fimivicinus sp.
ATTAATTGAAAAACTTGACTGATAGCAGAACCGAGGGTTCCCAGCAGTCCCCCAATTCCATTTATAAAATTTCGATACTGTCTGGGGAACAGTCTCCAAAAGAGCGCGATTGCTCCTATGGCACTCATAAATGCTAATGCAATGGCCTGTGCATTGGACAAAACCAATGTTACGCCCAATACTACCAGAGTTACACTTTCCCCATTTGCATCAGCGTAAATAACTGGATTGTTGGCACAGTAGATAAATATATTTGCATTTAAAACGCCTGTGTTGATGTCAAAATTGCTGTCCGCATTGATAAACCTCCCCCACTCCGGGTTATAATACCTCGACTGAAGATAATACAGCCCCGTCTCCGCGTCATAGTAATACCCGCGGTACGTGCAGGGGTTCAGCTTCTGGAGCGCCGCGTCGCCGGACACAGAGATGATCTGGCCGTATGCGTCATACACATAGGATACCTTCTCCGCTCCCGTTTTGTCAACGATCGACAGCACATCGCCCTGCGTATTTCACCTAAAGTCTAATGCATAAAAACTGGCGCTTCCCATTGCTAAATTACCATGAGAAGCGCCTCGATTATAAATGCATTGAAAAAAACACAGACACTACAGCCTTTCAATAAAAGGCTGTGCTAACTCATCCTCCAAGGATAGAGAATCAATATTTTGTATCTCTAGTCCTAGATTTTTTTTCATAAACCTAATATCATCAGGCTCCTCGCCCTCTAGAAAGGCACAGTGCTCATGTGTAATAGAATAAAACCAACAAAGGCCGTTTGCTCTGTAAAAGCTCAAGTCTTCGGGAAAGTATGGGTAATTCCAATCATATAAATCATTTGCTGAAGCAAGCAGAATATCTTCTGTTTCGGAGCAACATTTATAAAAATGCAGTATATACGTTCTCTTGTCTTGAGTTATAACACCAGGCCATCTTTTGTCTTTTCTCTTTTTAATTTCATAAGGGGATAGATTTCTAACTAAAGGTTTTACTTTTTGATTGAAGCTTGAGTTGCCATCATATTTACACACTACAAACATAAATGCTTTTGATTTTTGGAAAGCATATCGAATAAAAGTCTTATAATTATTTCCTGAAAAGGAACCCACTATCTCTTTCAATTTATCTCCTCCATTCTATATAACGTACCAGATATGAGCCTTAGAGCCTCTGTTCTTATGATAATGCCAAAAAAATCCTTCTCCGCTACTTCTTTCTGGCCCAACACTTTTACGGTACTGTTTTGCAAGAGCAAACGCAGCACTTTTTTTAATACACATTACATTTCGTTCCGAATCTACTCTTCTCTTAGCCTGTGAGAAACTTATTCCTTTTCCGATAATCACTTTACGGTTAATTAATTCGGCCTCAAAATACTGGTAGTTAAATTCTTTTATTTTTCGTTTTACTTTAGTTTTTGCCGTAACATACGTAATAGTCGCAAAAGATACTAATAAACGTAGTATAGTAACGGAAGGAGCTGATGTTCTGGGCATACTAATTCTAGGAGTCCTAGTTAATACAGATGTAGCCGCTACTCCTGCCGCAAATGTGGCGTATGCTACTACATAAATTAGTGCGATAAAAGCTAATGTGCCTACTAATCCTGATAATGCAAAATGACCCTCATGATCGCTCAGAAGTACTGGATTGTTATTACAGTAGGAAAAAAGATTTGCGTTTACGGGCTCTTCTTTTGACAAATGCAGGATTTCAATAATATCCGCATTGATAAATCTCCCCCACTCCGGGTTATAATACCGCGACTGGAGGTAATACAGCTCCGTCTCCGCGTCGTAATAATACCCGCGGTATGTGCAGGGGTTGAGCTTCCGGAGCACCGCGTCGCCTGTCGCCGTGACGATCCGGCCCCATGCGTCATACACATAGGATACCTTCTCCGCTCCCGTTTTGTCAACGATGGCGAGCACGTCGCCCTGTAAGTTCTTCACATAGTAATAGCTTGCCGTATCGTTGACCGTGAAGCCCACCGGCTCGTCGTTTGCATCGTAGAGAATTCTGACCGCGTCGTTCCCGACCTTTTGCCCGATTAGCTTCGATTCGTTCCAGAGGTATTCATACACGGTTGACGCGCCGCTTTGCGTGACTGTCTTTTTCGTGCGCAGGCCGTCCGCGTTGTATTGGTACGCAATATCCGTCCCGCTTTTGCTCATCGAGGCAAGCTGCCGCCCAGCCTCCCAGGTGAACGCCCAGCCGTCATAGCTCGTCGGGTTGCCCACGTTGTCATATTGGATCCGCTTTGCGTCGTAATACGCGAGCTGATCCTTCCACGCGCTGTCGTAGGTATACAGCCAAGTACGCTTCACCAGCAGCGGCGTGCCCGTCGTGTATTTGTAGTTCGTCCGGCTGACGAGATTGCCGCCCGCGTTATAAGCATAAACGATTGTCAGATCCTGCACCTTATCGTCCACCCGTGTGAGCTGATTCGCCGCGTCATAATGGTAGGTATACAGGAGCGTTGAGCCGCCGTCATTCGTCACCTGCTGGACGGTTTTGATGTTGCCGTTGCCGTCATAGGTGTAGGAAAAATCCTTGGTTGCAGACGTGTTCGCGCCGGTTTTGATCGCGTTGCGCAGGATATTCACGCGGTCGCTCGTCTGCGTGGCGGAGGCGGACTTGTATTCATAGCTCGTGCTGACGCCGCCTGTTACCGCCGTTCCGTTTTTCGCAAGCGCGCTCTTCTCCAGCGTGCGCCCGAAATAATCCGTCTTTTTTGAGAGGGCGGTGGAGGTTCCGGGGCTTGTGATCGTGCCGGATTTCACAGTCTGGCCGCTGGTCTGCGTATAGCTGTCGTCGTTTGTTTTTCTGGTATAGGTCTTGCCAAAGGCGGTTTCCGTTACGCTTCCGTCCTCTGCTGTAACGCTGGAGTAGACAAGGCTGTTATCGGAGAGCTTGCGCACCTCCATGCGGTCGCCGTCCAGCGTCGCCTTTGTCCCGGCAATATTGTCGGTGGCCGTTTTTACGTTGCCCTGCCGGTCATAGGTGTAGGTGAAGCGCCAGGCGCTATCCCCGCTATACTTGATGCCTGTGATATTCTGTTTGGCGTCGTATTGATAGGTGATGGCCTGGCCGTTGCCATAGGTGATGCTGTTAAGCTTGTTATGATTCGTGCCTGTGCCGTAGGAATAGGTGACGAGGCTTTGGCTGCCAACCTTTACGCCGGTCTGATTGCCCCAGCTATCGTAGGTAAAATTGTAAGAAAATCCATTGTGCGTCACGCTCGAAAGCCTGTCGTTGGCATACCCACTGGAAAACGGCTTTCAATATGAATTCCTTCTGGATACCCCAGTTGCTACAGGAGAAGCTGATTATAACGCGATACAGGAATGTCTCAAGTATTTTCAAGTGTTCTAATGTTTAAAAAAAGACCGCTTTAGCTTGATCGAGAAAACCCTATCAAATATATAAAATCAGCGCTTCCCATGACATTAGCCATAGGAAGCGCTGGCTTTTTAAAAAACTGAAGCTTTAAAAGCGCCCATGCTGTCAATCAACTGAAACTGATATTCGATTGCTTTAGGAATTCCATATCTTTTGAGGATGGGTTCTCCATATATGCCATATTTTCATGCGTAACAGTAGCAAACCATACATTATCTTTCCTATAAAAACAAATATCTTGCGGCAATCCATTACTAATTACAAAAATATTGGGTAGTTCAAGCAATATGGATCTTGCCTCCTTACAGGAACGATAAACATTCATTACTCGATGGTTATCTCTAGTTATTGTTCCGGGCCATTCCTTTATTCCAACCTTTTGGTTTATTAAATATGGTTCAAACAGATTTAAAATATGATCATGCGTACAATTTGGTGGGATTTTTGTATATGGTTTACTGAGATTTGTAATAAGAGAAAAAGAATCTGAGAATTTACCAGCATACTCAACAATATCTATATAATGGTGGATAATATCTTCAAATTTAACATCTATTATATTACACATAAAATATATGACCTCCTGTTCGTCTTCCATCATGATAGTGCCACCAATATCCCAAGGTGCTTCCGTTTTTAGAATGAATTTCTGCTCTTGTAGGAGCCCTACCATTTCCAACAGCTCGGGCTAATTGTTTAGCCTTAGACGCATTTTTGGCAAAAACATCACCGCCTTTTCTAACAAAACTGATTGCATAAGAATAACTGATGCCTTTTGATGGGAAGTAGGTTGCCCCACGTCCTAAATTAAGTTTTATCGCAATCCAATATTCAAATCGTTTACTTTCATTTCTTATTTTTGTCTTGGCTTTTGAAACGGTATTTGATAGAGAGTTACCAATTGCTATTGCTTTTGTTCTGA
>DAWDUP010000101.1:0-2745 GCA_052346825.1 Candidatus Fimivicinus sp.
CTGTAGTTAAAGGAATCAATGATCTGCGGTTTTTCCAGGCAATCATAGGGCGGCAGCGCATAATCCGCGCCGTTTTCCCGCGCGCGTGGTGCGGAATCCTCACGGGCAGAGGCGGTCGCCGCGGGCTTTGCCGCCTTGCGGATGATGTCATCGAGCGCAAAGGATGGCTGCTGCACCTGATCCTGTGCAGCGGGAAACACTTCCGCCGGCGCTTCCTCTGCGGAAGCCTCATTCTCCGAAGAAGGCCCGTCCTTTGTCTCCTGCGTGCCCGTCCCAAACAGGATCTCGGGCGGCAGATCGGGCAGCGGAGCTGTGGAGCCCAACATGTCGAGCGGGACATCCGGATCGAAGCCCCGCTTCCAATGATGGCGGCGCGGCCTCTCCCGCTGAGGCCGCGGCGAAGCGGGCGGCATGCGTTCCGGCAGCTCTTCCGGCTCTTCCTCCGGCTCATGGGAGCGCTTCTCCCGCGGCGGGCGGGGATTTTCCTCATGCTCCTGCAATCGCGCCGCAATCACGGGCCAAAACAGCAGCGTCAGGTCGACGAGCATCAATAGAATCACCGTCACAGCGGCGGGCGCTTTTCCAAAAAAGAGCAGAATACCACCTAACGACGCGCCGACCACGCCTCCGCCCACGCCGCTGAAGCCGAGAGCGTAGGCGTCCTTTAAATCTTCCACCCAGCCCGCGCCCACGGTATCGTGGCTGAGAATATGTAACGCGCTGCTCAGCAGCAGGATCAAAATGGCAAGCTGCATGCCGCGCACGATCTGCGGCTTCTGCACACGGCGAAGAAACAGCAGCGCGGCAAAATAAACCAGCAGGCCAATCCACAAAAACACGCACCAGCCGAACACGCCCAGCAAAAATCCCTGCACCTCGCTCCACAGGCTCTGCCCCGGAACAATTGCGAGGCAAAACAGGAACACGGCGAGAAACAGGAGTAAAATGCCATCGCGCTGCCCGGCGCGCCTGAGACGGCGCTCCTCCTCCGCCTGACGCGCCTTCGCAGACTGGCGGGAGCCGGTTTTCGGCTTCCCTTTCCCGCTGGCGCCGGCCTTTTTATTTGCCGCAGAGGGCTTCTTTTTCGTCTGACTGGCCATTGCGATAAACATCCTTTCGGCCCGGAGGGCTTAGAGCAGTGGCGCTTTCAGCCCTAAATGCCGTTATTGAAACAAAGTGTATGATTGATTCGGTCCCTAGCCCCTCGGATCAAACGATCCCAGCGTATTCGAGCGCGCTGAAAATCACGACGGCCGCGCCTAGCACGAGGCAATAATAACCAAAAAATTTGAACTTATCCTTTTTGACGAGCCACTCGAGCGCCTTAATCGCAGCCACGCCGACGCCCGCCGCGACGACAACGCCGATGATGACGTAGGTCCATTCAATCGGCTCCGGGGAGGCAATGGCGTCCTTGAATTCCATCAGGTTCGCCGCAAGAATGGCCGGGATGCCGAGGATAAAGGAATACTGCACCATGTAGTCGCGGTTGACGCCGCACATCATACCGGTAGCGATTGTCGAACCGGAGCGGGATACGCCGGGCAGGCTCGCCGCGAGCATCTGCGCAAGGCCGACCGCTACTGCGTCTCTCCCCTCCACCTGATCATGCGTTTTGCGATGGTTATACCGCCAAGTGCCAAACAGGAGCAGGAAGGCCGTAAAGAGGAAGCAGAAGCCCTCCACCATGATGTCGCTGTCTTCCGCCAGGCCGCCGACGGCATCCATGAGACTACGCCCGCCGCCGACCGGCAGGAGCAAAAGTAGCAGCGGCACGCAGGAGATGACAAACATCACGAGCATGTGCTGCGTTGTGTCCATATTCTTCCACTTGAATTTCCCGGTAAAAATATCCTTCAGCATGGAAAACAGCGCCACAATAAGCTTCCAGATCGTCTTATAATACACCAGGAAAACCGCAAGCAGCGTGCCCATGTGGAGCATGACGGAGAAGAAAAGGGAGCCTTCCCCGCTGGTATGTAAAAAATGCTGCGCGAGCGAAAGATGCCCGCTGCTCGAAATCGGCAGGAATTCGGTGAGCCCCTGCACGATGCCGAGGATAATCGCTTTGAAAACCGTCATCTGAACTGTCCCTCCAAATTCATCATTATCATAAGGCTTGCTTTATATGTATCCTTCCCGCGCCGTCCTCATGACGGGCAGAAAGGCAATATATTCAGTTTCATCCTTTTCGCCCCGCGCGGTAAACGCTGCCTGGCGCGAGGCTGGGATCGAGATAATCAAACGGATTCGTTGAGATTAGGCTCTGGATAACCGGGCCATCCAGCCCGTCGGTGCATTCTACGCCCCCGCAGCCGCGAGGATAAAATGCCGGGCGGACAATTGGCTCTGGCGGGAAGATATCGGATTCGGAAATGATAGTGTGAAGCATATTATTGTCCACCCTCTTTTCTCTCCTGCTCAATGAGGCCATACAGGCAGTCCATTGCGTCCGATAAGCCGCCGAGCGAATCAATGAGCCCCTCCTTGACGGCATCCTCCCCGTTTAATACCGTGCCGACATCCATCATCAGCTCCCCCGTCTCCATCATCAGGCGGCGGAATTCATCAGATGTGATATTGGAATTTTCACAGACGAAGCGGACGATGCGCTCCTGCATCTTATCAAAATAAGACAGCGTCTGCGGCACGCCAATGACAAGCCCGTTCATACGCACAGGATGGATGGTCATCGTGGCAGAGGGCACGATAAATGACCGTTTTGCCGAAACCGCCAGCGGCACG
>DAWDUP010000101.1:2755-7958 GCA_052346825.1 Candidatus Fimivicinus sp.
GCACGCCAATAGAATGGCCGCCGCCGAGCACGAGCGAAACAGTCGGCTTTTTCATTCCGGCAATCAGTTCCGCGATGGCAAGCCCCGCCTCAATATCGCCGCCGACGGTGTTGAGGATGATGAGCAGCCCTTCGATATCCTTGCTCTCCTCGATGGCGACGAGCTGCGGGATCACATGCTCATACTTGGTCGTCTTATTCTGAGGCGGCAGGATATAGTGTCCCTCGATCTGTCCGATGATGGTCAGGCAGTGGATATAATGGCCGTTTTTGTCTACCGTAATTGAACCGGTCTCGATAATTTGATGGATATCGTCCTGCACCTGGCTGCTGTTCCCGGAATCACCGTCCGCGTTCTCCTGCTCCGGCCCCGGGGCGGAAAGCGGAGGCTGCTCAGTAGTAAAGGCTGTTGCCTGCTTTGCTTCCTTCATGATGAAAGGCTCCCTTCCGTTGCTGTTTTCCGTGCTATTTTGCCCGAAAATGAAAGGGTTATCACAAACGAAAGCCGGACGGCTTTGCGAAAAATGCCTGACGGTTTATTATACCAGTTTTTTGGAGGGAGAGCAACTATACAATCAATGCTGAAATAGCTTGCCTTTTATCGGTTAAAAGGGAAAAAGACGGTCTTTTGTAGAAAATTATCTCCCCGTCCGCGCACTTTTCATCATTGTGCTATATTGTATTTCAAACAGTGAATGCTATAATGAATATGTGATCGGATCACTATTTTTGTATGATTAGAAAGGAGTGCTATGTGATGTTGAACGAAAAGACTGCCAAATTACTGAACACACAGATCAATAAGGAGTTATATTCGGCTTACCTGTATCTCCATTTTGCAAATTATTATGTGGAGCAGGGCCTCAACGGGTTTGCCAACTGGTATCAGGTACAAGCGCAGGAAGAGCGCGATCACGCGCTGTTGATGGTCCAGTACCTGCAAAATAACGATGCCAAAGTCACCTTTGGGGCGGTCGCACAGCCTGACGCCGTGCTCAAGGTGACCATGGATCCCCTGAAGGCCGGCCTTGCGCATGAGCAATATGTCACCAGCCTGATCCATACCATTTATGAAGCGGCCTATGAAGCCAAGGACTACCGCACTATGCAGTTTCTCGACTGGTTTGTCAAGGAGCAGGGCGAGGAGGAAACGAACGCTTCTGATCTTGTAAAAAAGATGGAGCTGTTCGGCACGGATGCAAAAGGCCTCTATATGCTGGATCAGGAGCTGGCAGCCCGTACCTATGCCGCACCCAGCCTGACCTTATGAGCCGGGATTCCGGATCGGCGGAAGACTCTCGTGTTACAGGCTGGGACGCACTGTTTTAATTACAAATAAAACGAACCTGAAAGAGAAACAGGCTCCTTCAGGTTCGTTGCTTTTTTCAGTCAAATGACAGAGGCCGCACGAAAGCGGGCGGCATGCTGTCATTGCTTCTGGCTTTTAATCACCTTCAGCCGGGAGAAATCCTCGCGCTCCTTCTCCTCCAGCGCCTCGGTGATGAATTTGATCGTCGCCTCAAACTGAGGGATCATGATATTGTGCAGGGCATTGGCGCGCTTCTGCGTCTTTTTGATCGCCTGCGCCAGACGGTAAACGCTGTTTTCAATTTCCGCAAGCTCCGCGGTGAGATGCTTGACCTCGTCGAAGCAGCGGTATGCGTCATCCAGCATGGAATTGGTGGAATGAAGGCCGTAATAAATATCCTCCTTTGTTTCGCCGATCGATACCATCGGCAGCTCCACACCCATAACGCTGCGGAAATCAATGGTAAGGCTCTGATCCACAGGGACGGCCTGCGCAAAGGACGAGCACATGCCCAAGGTTACATTCGCCCGCTGCAGGGAAGCATACGCTTTCGTATAGGTGCTGTCGATCCGGTTCTGAACCTCGTTTGCCTGATCGATCATCAGCATCATCTCGCGCACCAGAATGTTGCGCTTTCTGTCCAGCAGGTCATAGCCGAGCTTGGCAAGATCCAAAGACTTGCGGGTGCTGATTAAATTGCTCTTGGTTGGAAACACCTGGCCAGCCATGGCGGTCACCCCCTCATCAGATATCAGATAACAGATGTCAGAAGGCAGACAGAACACAGCAGGTTGAATCGGCTGATGGTGTGCAAAACGAATTTCTGTGCTCTGACGTCTGAAAGCTGTCATCTGCGATAGTGCTTATCGAGCATTTCCTCATCCACACGGTCGAGCTGCTCACGCGGCAGCATGGAGAGCAGTTCCCAACCGAGATCGAGTGTCTCCTCGATGGTGCGGTTCTCCGTATAGCCCTGATTGATGAATTTCTGCTCGAAGACACGGCCGAATTCCATCAGCTGCTTATCCGCGGCGGAGAGCTCATCCTCGCCGATAACGGAGGCGAGCGCTTTCGCGTCCTGCACCTTTGCATAGGAGGCAAAAAGCTGATTGGAGAGCATACTGTGATCATCGCGCGTGTAGCCCGCGCCGATGCCATCCTTCATCAGGCGGGACAGCGAAGGCAGCACGCTCACCGGCGGATAGACGCCGCGCGTGTCGAGATCACGGTCGAGCACAATCTGACCCTCCGTGATATAGCCGGTCAGATCGGGAATCGGGTGCGTGATGTCGTCATTGGGCATTGTAAGAATCGGAATCTGCGTGACGGATCCATTTTTGCCCTTGATGATGCCGGCGCGCTCATAAAGAGACGCAAGGTCAGAATACAGATAGCCCGGAAAGCCCTTTCTGCCGGGAATTTCGCCCTTAGAGGAGCTGAATTCGCGCAGCGCTTCGGCATAGGAGGTCATATCCGTGAGGATCACGAGGATATGCATGCCGAGATCGAAGGCCAGATATTCCGCAGCGGTCAGCGCGCAGCGCGGGGTAAGGATTCTCTCAATGATCGGGTCGTTCGACAGGTTCAAAAACATGACGACGCGGCCCATGACGTTGGCGCTCTCGAAGGAACGGCGAAAATATTCCGCAACGTCGTTTTTCACGCCCATCGCGGCAAAGACGATGGCGAATTCGGAATTGTCTTTGATCGACGCCTGCTGCACAATTTGAACTGCCAGCTCGTTGTGCTTCATGCCGGAGCCGGAGAAAATCGGCAGCTTCTGGCCGCGGATGAGCGTCGCCAGCGCGTCAATGGAGGAAATGCCGGTATTGATATAGTCTCTCGGATAGACACGTGAAACCGGATTGATCGGCGCGCCGTTGACATCCCGGCGGCAGGCAGGATAGACCTCGCCCATGCCGTCAATCGGACGGCCGAGACCGTCAAATACGCGGCCCAGGATCTCCGGAGAAAGCGGCAGCTCCATCGGATGGCCGGACAGGCGCGTACGGGTATTCACCATGGATACGCCGCGCGTCCCCTCGAACACCTGGATGACCACACGCTTGCCGTCGATCTTAACGATCCTGCCCGCGCGCACACTCCCATCGTCGAGATGCAGCTCCACCATCTCCTCGTTGCTCGCGTTATCTACGTCATCAAGGACGACAAGAGAGCCGTTGATTTCCTTTAATCCAATGTGTTCCAGTATCATATCAAAATGACCACCTTTCCGTAGCTGCCGGGGAACCGGACAATGCGCGGTTTATTTCAAAAAGCCCTTGAGCGCCTGATCAATTTCAGCCTTGTAGCTGTCGAACAGGTCGAGCTTATCGTTGGGAATATCGTATTTCATCTTGACGAGCTTGTCGAACAGGCCCGTCTGCATGATCTTGGAAATCGGTACCTGGCGGGCCACGATCTCCTGGCATTTATGATAGAGATAGAGGATAACCTCCATCATCTTCATCTGCTTCTCCAGCGGGACATAGGTATCCTCCGCATGGAAGGCGTTCTGCTGCAGGAAACCGACGCGCACCACGCGAGCAATCTCGATGATCAGCTTCTGATCGTCAGGCAAAACGTCTGCGCCGATTAGTTTGACGATCTCCATCAGCCGGTTCTCCTCAAGCAGGATGCCGCACAGCTCTTCACGGTAAGCCATGAATTCCCTGCCGACACGCTCCTCGTACCAGGGGGAGAGATCGTTGATATATTCGCTGTAGCTATCGTTCCAGTTGATCGCGGGATAATGGCGCGCATAGGCAAGGCTTTTATCCAGCGCCCAGAAGCAGCGGGTAAACCGCTTGGTATTCTGCGTGACGGGCTCTGAGAAATCCGAGCCCTGCGGAGAAACCGCGCCAATCACGGTGATGGAGCCCTCCTGCCCGCAAAGCGTCTCCATATAGCCGGTGCGCTCGTAGAATTCCGACAGGCGGGACGGCAGGTAAGCGGGGAAGCCCTCGTCCGCGGGCATCTCCTCCAAACGACCGGAAATTTCTCTCAGGGCTTCTGCCCAACGAGAAGTGGAGTCTGCCATCAGGGCAGTGTGATAGCCCATATCGCGGTAGTATTCCGCAAGGGTGATGCCTGTGTAAATCGACGCCTCACGGGCCGCCACAGGCATATTGGAGGTATTGGCAATCAAAACGGTGCGGTCTGTCAGCGGACGGCCCGATTTGGGGTCGACCAGCTCGCTGAATTCGGTCAGCGCCTGCGTCATCTCGTTGCCGCGCTCGCCGCAGCCGACATAGATGATGATATCCGCGTCGCACCACTTGGCAAGCTGGTGCTGCGTCATGGTCTTGCCGGTGCCGAAGCCGCCGGGGATCGCCGCCGCGCCGCCCTTCGCGATGGGGAACAGCGTGTCGATCACGCGCTGGCCCGTGATCAGCGGCCGCTGCGCGGGAAGTCTGTTTTTGACCGGGCGTGGCGTCCGGATTGGCCAGTGCTGGCAGAGCGTTAGCTTATGCTCCTGCCCGTCTGCATCGCGCAGGACGACGATTTCATCCTCCAGACGGTATTTTCCGTTGGGCTTGACGGAGACAACCTCGCCCGAAAGTGCGGGCGGAACCATCATTTTATGGGTAATCAGCGGCGTTTCCGGGCACTGCGCATAAACCGAACCACCCTCGAGCCGGTCGCCGGGCTTAACGAGAATCGTCACATCCCATTCTTTGGTAGGATCCAGAGCGGGGATACTCGAACCGCGGCCGATAAACGCGCCGAACTGCTCCTCGATCGTATTCAGGGGCCGCTCAATGCCATCGAAAATGCTCCGAATGATACCGGGGCCAAGCGTTACGCTCATCGGGCCCCCCGTGGACACAACCGGCTCTCCGGGGGTAAGCCCCGTGGTTTCCTCATAGACCTGAATCGTCGTCTGATCCGCGTC
>DAWDUP010000101.1:7968-8316 GCA_052346825.1 Candidatus Fimivicinus sp.
CGCCGCGAATCGTCACAACCGGGCCATTCATGCCATAAATTATATTTTTATTGGAATCGGACACTTCTGCTCACCTCCGGCGCATTTATTGTTCCAGCGTTAGTCCTGAATGCTCCAAAAACCAGCTGCGCTGGTCTTGCAGCCTGCTGTCAAGCGTATCGTCTGCAAGCAGGCCCTTTGCCTCGCAGGAGGCCTTCAAGCCGCCAATCCGGATGGAAGCATCCGCGCGTACCTCGCAATCGCAGTCAAACGCTATGCGCAGTGCGTCCGCATAGGCCAGATCTGCCTCGCGCACAGAAAGGACAACCGCTTCCCCCTGAGGTAAAAGCGCAGCACAGCGCACAGCGC
>DAWDUP010000102.1:0-6930 GCA_052346825.1 Candidatus Fimivicinus sp.
GAACTTCTCTGCGAGCATCTGATCGATTTGGATGGTGATGAGCGTATCCTCCTTGCCGTGGACATTTTTGATCTGAATGTCGAGCTTCGGCCCATAGAAGGCGGCCTCGCCCACGCCGATAGCGTAATCCAGCCCCAGGTGATCGAGAATCTTCTGCATCACACCCTGCGCCTCCGCCCACTGCTCCGGCGTGCCAATATATTTTTCACGATCGTCCGGATCCCACTGAGAGAAACGGTAGGAAACATCCTCATACAGCCCCACCGTTTTCAGCATGAAGATGGCGAGCTCCAGGCAGCCCTTGAATTCCTCCTCCAGCTGTTCGGGCGTGCACATCAGATGGCCTTCGGAGATCGTGAACTGCCGCACGCGAATCAGGCCGTGCATCTCGCCGGAGGCCTCGTTGCGGAAGAGCGTGGAGGTCTCGTTATAGCGCAGCGGCAGGTCGCGGTAGGAGCGGGATTTATTAAGATACGCCTGATACTGGAACGGGCAGGTCATCGGGCGCAGGGCGAAAACCTCGTCGTCCTTTTCCTCATCGCCCAGTACGAACATGCCGTCCTTATAGTGATCCCAGTGGCCGGAAATCTTGTAGAGATCGCTTTTCGCCATAAACGGCGTTTTCGTCAGCAACCAGCCGCGTTTTTGCTCCTCATCCTCCACAAAGCGCTGCAGGATCTGGACGATGCGCGCGCCCTTCGGCAGCAGGATCGGCAAGCCCTGGCCGATCACATCAGAGGTTGTGAAGAGCTCGAGCTCCCGGCCAAGCTTGTTGTGATCGCGCTTTTTCGCCTCCTCCATCTGAGTAAGGTGCGCTTCCAGCTCAGACTGCTTCGGAAACGCCGTACCGTAGATGCGCTGGAGCATTTTGTTCTTCGCGTCGCCGCGCCAATAAGCGCCCGTGCAGCTCGTCAGCTTAAAGGCCTTGACCCGGCCCGTATCCGGCAAATGCGGGCCTGCGCACAGCTCCGTGAATTCCCCCTGTTTGTAAAAGGAAATCGGCTCGCCCTTCTCCGCGTGTTCACGGATGAGCTCCACCTTGTACGGCTCGTTTTTCGTCTCCATCAGCCTGACCGCCTCGTCCGGGGAGAGCTCAAACCGCTCCAGCGGCAGCGCTTCCTTGACGATCTTTTTCATTTCGGCCTCAATTCTGGCGAGCGACTCCGGGGTGAACGGCTCCTCTGCGTCGAAATCGTAGTAAAAGCCGTTGTCAACCGCCGGGCCGATCGTGAGCCTCGCATCCGGATACAGCCGTTTGACCGCCTGCGCCATGATATGCGACGCCGTGTGCCAGAAGGCGCGCCTTCCATCCCCGTCATCGAAAGTGAGGATCGCAAGCTCGCAGTTGCCGGGAAGGGCAGTGCGCAAGTCGCAGACCACGCCGTTAATTTTGCAGGCACATGCGGCCTTGTAAAGCCCCGCGCCCAAAGATTTGGCGACATCCATTGCCGTCGTTCCGGCTTCATACTGGCGGACTTCACCGCCCTTTAGGGTAACATTTATCATGATAATAGCCTCCTATTATTTCGTTTTCTGGTTTACAGCTTTCTCTGTGCGGGAAATCTCTGCTCCGCCGCGGTAAGCCGACGGCGTCAGGCCGAATTCCTTCTTGAAATCCCGGCTGAACTGAAACTGGGAATAATAGCCCACAGATTCTGAGATTTCACTGATGCTCTGTCCTGGTGTGCGCAGCAACTCCTTGGCCCGTTGTAAGCGGGCCGTCTGCAAATAAGCCTTTGGCGAAACGCCCATCTCCTCGGTAAAATACTTGCGGAAGTTCCGCTCGGATAGGTGGAGCTCCCGCGCAAGCTCAGACATCTGAATTTTTTCCTCCAGATGTGTTTGCAGATAGGCGACGGCTTTGCGAATATCCGCTTCATAGGCAGACGCAGCGGCAGATTTCCTTTCGTTCTTTTCGGACGCATCCAGCCATTCATAGGTGAGCAGTGCAAAATACAGGCTGAGCCGGCAAACGGACAGGGGGTCCGCCTTTTCCTCCGCCGTCAAAAGGGCCGTGTAAAATGATTCCTCGAGACGACGACCCACCGGGCATTTGTACACCTGTTCGGCGCGTATCGGCGGCTTTCCCTTCTGGCATCGGAACCGAAATGCGGTAAAACGCGCCTCTCCCTGCGCCGCTACCTCTAAGGCCTGTTTCCCGCCAAGCAGGAGCACAGAGCCGGCTTGAAGCGTATATTCCTTTTGGCGGCAGACAATCGTTAACGCGCCGCCGATGCAGTGAAAGAGGAGATAGTCCGCTTTCGGGCGCCCTGCCCGCCAGACGAGCTCTTCTTCATCTGAAACTGCCGCACCGGTATATATCCCCGCCTCCAGCAGCCGCGGGACAAACGCACAACCGCCACCCTGAAACGCAAATGCGCGGTTTTCTTCCATATATCACTATCCTTTCGCTGAAGACGGGACGTTTTGTCCGGTTTGCGGCAGGCAAGTCACGCCATCCTTTCCTGCACAAAAAGGCAACACTTCCCCCTGCATCTCGATGTCCTGCCGAAAAGTATATAAAGCATACCGTTTTCTGCATGGATAAAAAATCAGAAAGGGTTAAACTGAGAAACACAGGATGGGAATCACTGAATGCCATCCGCCCGGACGATCCTCTTCAAATTTTTAGGAATTGGAGGAATATCATGATGCCGAAACGACCTTTTCATTGGTTTTTCACCCGCCTTGGGCTGGGAATGGCCCTCGCAAGCGGCAGCGCACACGCCCCCTTCTCCCGCAGCCATCTCGCTTACCAATATCTGCAGGATGAACTCATTTACCG
Organism: Candidatus Fimivicinus sp.; assembly: GCA_052346825.1. Classification (GTDB taxonomy): domain Bacteria; phylum Bacillota; class Clostridia; order Oscillospirales; family Acutalibacteraceae; genus Fimivicinus. The sequence continues at coordinate 2,786 of DAWDUP010000102.1, forward strand.
ATACCTAAGGGAGGAACACATCCACGAAATGGAACAGTAACAAAAAAAGCTTCACCCCTCTCCAATCAAGGGATGAAGCTTTTTACTCCACGGTTCCACCCTGCTTGCGGTTTTATCAACCGCCGCTCTAAACGCCTTAACGCGGCGCGCACGGCATATCTTAACGCAGCGCAGCGCCGCTTTTCGATACACACTCCGGAGCGGTACGCCTTTTCAAAACCCTGCGCCTGATCACAGCTAAGCTTCAGGCACTCTCTGCAAAGGGTATTGATTCAGGAAAAAGCGCTCTCCATCTCTGCTTTTTTTATTATTAGTTTTATATTATCACCGCGGGGCGGCTTTGTCAACCGCCCTCAAATGGAAATTTTTCGCCGGTCCAGAAACAGAGCGTTGATCGTGGATTCTGCGGCGGAATTTTGTTTTTCCCGCCGAAAACTGCTGCGCGGGAATACAATTTTCTTGACAGTTTCTCCTGTTCGGGGTAAAATACAAAGGATGGTGTATCAGTATGCGAACCCATACATCGTTTTGCGCATTTTCGTAATAAAACGCAAATGCTTCAGGGCATATCGGATCATAACTTTTCCCATAAAAGGGGGAGGCAGGGGAGCTCTTTCTCCCCGTGTGCCCTGCCGCAGGCAAATCTGCTGCGATTCTTTTGATGATGAACAACAAATGAAAAACTTGTAATGAGGGAGGTGCTACTTTATTTCATGCCTGACATCTTAAAAATCATAATCGCCGTGGTCGCAAGCGCTATATTGTTCGGTATCGTCGGCTTTCTGCTCGGCGGCCTGCATCGCAAGCGCGTGGCTGAGGCCGAGATCGGCTCTGCCACGCAAGAGGCGACCCGGATTGTCAACAATGCCCTCGCCGAGGCGGAAACCAAGAAGAAGGAAGCTATTATCGAGGCAAAGGACGAGATTCATAAACAGCGCAATGAGCTGGAACGCGAGCTGCGGGAACGCCGCTCCGAGGTCCAGCGACAGGAACGCAGGATGATCCAGAAGGAAGAGACGCTCGACCGTAAGATCGAAAATCTCGAAAAGAAGGATGAGACCCTCGGCAAAAAGCTCAAGGATGCTCAAACGCGTCTGGATGAAGTAGAGAGCATCAAAAGAAGCCAGTTTGAAATGCTTGAGCGGATCTCCGGGTTCACACAGGAACAGGCGAAGGAATACCTGCTGAAAAATCTGGAGGACGACCTGACCCATGAAAAGGCCGTCAAAATCATGGAGTTCGAACAGAAAACCAAGGATGAAGCGGACACGCTCGCACGGGAGATCGTTGCCACCGCTATTCAGCGCTGTGCCGCCGATCACGCGGCAGAAGCGACCGTTTCCGTCGTCTCCTTGCCCAACGATGAAATGAAGGGCCGCATTATTGGCCGTGAGGGCCGCAACATCCGCGCGCTCGAAACGATCACAGGCGTCGATCTGATCATCGACGACACGCCCGAAGCCATCACCCTTTCCAGCTTTGATCCGGTGCGCCGCGAAATTGCCCGCGTATCGTTGGAGAAGCTGATCGCAGACGGGCGCATCCATCCCGCCCGTATTGAAGAGACCGTTGAAAAAGCGCGCCGCGAGGTGGAAGCCACGATCAAGCAGGCAGGCGAACGCGCCGTGGTCGATGCGGGCGTGAACGGAATTCATCCGGAGCTCGTAAAGCTCCTCGGCAAGCTGAAGTACCGTACAAGCTACGGCCAGAACGTGCTGAACCATTCGCTTGAAGTTTCCTATATCGCGGGGCTCATGGCCTCCGAGATTGGCACAGACGTTAAAACAGCCAAGCGCGCGGGGCTTCTGCACGATATCGGCAAGGCGCTCGATCATGAGTTCGACGGATCGCACGTTGAGCTCGGTGTTGAATACGCCAAGCGGTTCCGCGAAAACGAGGCCGTGGTTCATGCCATCCAGGCGCACCATGGCGACGTGGAGCCCAAAACAATCGTCGCCTGTCTGGTGCAGGCTGCGGACGCTATTTCGGCTGCCCGCCCCGGCGCAAGGCGTGAAAACGTTCAGAATTATATCAAGCGTCTGGAAAAGCTCGAGGAAATTGCAAATTCCTTTGAGGGCGTTGACCGCTCCTTTGCCATTCAGGCGGGCCGCGAGGTGCGCATCATGGTAAAGCCTGAGATCATTACCGATGATAAGATGACGCTCATTGCGCGCGACATCGTCAAAAAGATTGAGAATGAGCTTGAATATCCCGGGCAGATTAAGGTTAACATAATCCGTGAAAACCGTGCGGTTGACTACGCAAAATAATCGCTTTTCAGCAAACAGGGGAGGGTATGCAGGGATGTATACCCTCTTTTTGTATTTTTATCACTTTTGAACCCTCTGGGCATGGAAAGGCATGATTGCATGAATATCCTCGCCATTGGCGACGTTGTGGGTGCAGGTGGCTGCGCCTTTTTGCGTGCACACCTCCCCTCCTTTAAAAAGCTGAATCGGATCGACGTCTGCATTGTCAACGGTGAAAATTCCGCGCCGGGCAACGGCATCACGCCCGCCTCCGCGCAGGATTTATTCACCAGCGGCGCAGACCTGATCACCACAGGCAACCACGTTTACCGCCGCCGTGAACTTTACAGCTATCTCGACGAGACGGAATATCTCATCCGGCCCGCCAATTACCGTGCAGGCAGCCCCGGCCGCGGATACCAGATTATCGATAAAGGGCGCGTCCGAATCGCGGTGATCAATTTGCTTGGCGTCGTTTTTCTCGACCCACTTGAAAATCCCTTCGACTGTGTGGACCGTCTGCTCGAGCAGGAGGATATTCAGGACTGCCGCATTCAAATCGTGGACTTTCATGCAGAGGCCACCGCGGAAAAACGGGCGCTCGGCTTCTATCTGGACGGCCGCATTTCCGCTCTATTCGGCACACATACGCATGTACAGACCGCCGACGAACAGGTTCTACCGCAGGGCACCGGCTATCTGACCGATCTCGGCATGACCGGCGAAATCCAATCCGTCCTCGGTGTCCGCCCGTCGCTCGCAATCGAAAAAATGCGCACCGGGATGCCTGTCCGATTTGAAAACGGTGACGGCCCCTGCATGATGTGCGGCTGTATTTTCGAAATCGATGAACAAACCGGGAGAACAACGCAGATACAAAGGGTCTCCATCCAGTGAACAGCAGGATCAACTCCCGAAAAATGCGCTCGGCTGTGCTAATCCCCTTGTCGCGCCATACGCACGCGCACTGTTCCACAGCACGACGCAAGAAAGGAATGGTCATCGTTATGAAACCTTCAGGTATTGTCCGGTGGATTGCCTTGTTTTTATGCCTGTTCATCTGCTTCGCGTCACTTGCCTCTTGCGGGAGAGAACCTACAGATGAAGCGTCCACCGCCGCCGTTTCCGGGGAGGAAGCGGCCATTTCAGGAAGCCAGAAAAACACCGGCGGCACGGGGAAGTTATCCCTGCCCTATGTCAAGGGTGATTCCCTGAATCCATTCACGGCGAAAAGCCTGCCAAACCAGATGCTTTCCACCGTCCTGTATGATTCCCTCTATTCGCTTGATGCAACACTATCGCCCCAGCCTCTGCTCGCCGCTTCCGGCAGCGTCAGCGGCACGCAGGTGCGCGTTGCCCTCAAAAGCGGCCTCGTCTTTTCAGACGGCTCTTCTCTCTCCGCATCGGACGTGGTTTATTCCTTCGAAAAAGCCGCGGCTTCTCCGCACTACCGGGCGCAGCTCTCCAATTTCAGCAGTGCAAAAGTGCAGAGTGGAGACATCATTTTTACGATGAAAGAAGTGGATCCCTATGCGCTCAGCTGCCTCGACTTTGCCATTATCAAGCGCGGAAGCGATTCTTCGGAAACGGCGATCCCAGTGGGCAGCGGGCGTTATTCCGCCGTCCGGGGGGACAGCTCTGTTACCTTGAAGGCCAATCAGTCCTGGCTCAACGGAAACACGATGAAGTTTGCCGCTATCTCCCTCGTCGACGTGCCGGACAGCGATTCGGTCATTCACAGCCTGGAGATCGGCAATGTCAATTTCATCTTTCAGGATCTGAGTGGTGGCGTTTATCAGCGTATCAATGCCAACACCACGGAATTCCTGATGAACAATCTCGTTTTCCTCGGCATCCAGTCGAAAAATGAGCTGCTGCAAAATCCAAAGATTTTGC
>DAWDUP010000102.1:6940-8316 GCA_052346825.1 Candidatus Fimivicinus sp.
CCATAAGCCTTGCGCTCGCGCGGGAGGAGATCGCCTCCTCCGCCTATCAGGGCCACGCAGCCGCCAGCGCCGTCCCCTTCCGCCCGGATTGGAATGCACTGAAAGGTTTGTCCACTGCAGATGTCAAGCAGAATAAGGAAGCGGCCGTCAAGCTGCTGCAAGAGGCTGGCTTTGATAAGACAGGCGCTTCCGGCGCACGCATCGGCGGCGGGAAGACGCTGCAATTCACGTTGGCCGTCAATCAGGAGAATCCCTTCCGCCTCTCTGCCGCCAATATGATTGCCGCGCAGCTGTCCGCGGTAGGCATCAAGGTGACGGTAACCCAACTCACCTGGGCGGACTATGCAAAGGCCGTGCAGGGCGGCAGCTTTGATCTGTATCTCGGTGAAGTGAAGCTCTCCAACAATATGAGCCTTGCTCCGTTTTTCGACGAAGCGGGCGCGGCAAAGGCCGGAGTCAATCAGGAGGGAGCGGCGGCGGCTTCTTACAAGCAAATGCTCACAGGCGCCGTTTCTTTGCAGGATTTCCTCAATACCTTTCAGGAAAATCCCGCCTTTTTGCCCGTTTGTTTCCGCAAGGGCGTGGCGGCGCGCAGCAGGGATGTGCAAGGCGACCTTATCAGCCACTCCGGTGATGTATATGCCAATCTGCAGGACTGGCATTTTTAAGCCAAATACACCAAACACCCCGCACAGGTTTGAAAGCCCTGTGCGGGGTGTTTTATGCGATGGTGCTTAATCCAGCTGAGCGCTGACATAGGAGTTTTCTCCGATCTCATCGAACGTAATGGGAGCCGGCTGGCAGGTACGCGGCGCCTTGGAAGCGTCAAAGCCCTCAGCATAGGAACGGATGGAGAACCCGTTTTCCCCCTTTTCCAGACGATAAGCATTCATCGACTCATAGAATTGATAAAATGCCTCCTGCGTCCCGGTTATCCGGTACAAAATACCCGCGGAAAAGGTTTGCTTCAAAGACGATTGCGAAGAATCCAGCTCCTCCTGTGCGATCAGATGATAGGGCAGCAGGATTGTCGCGCCTGTGGTCGGCGTCTGCGCATCGCTGCCCTGCTGCCCCGCAGGCGTCCACTCATCCTCAAGCCATATATCCCGGTCAACCAAGTCGGCCTCCATATTGGAGAGCAGATAATTCCGCCCATTCTTTGCATGCTCCGGCGAAACAGTCAGCCAGTAATACCGAGCACCGCTGCCAGTGCCCTGATCGATCAGCAGGCCGCTCGGATAAGGCGTTACCTGCCAATCTTTTTCCGCCTCAAACGCTTTGTAAGCCTGATACAGCTCCTGCGGCGTCTGCCTTGTCTGGAAGGAAGCGCTGGCGCCGGCCAGTTGCCCGCGTCCGTTTTCAACAGGCAATATGAG
>DAWDUP010000103.1:0-1015 GCA_052346825.1 Candidatus Fimivicinus sp.
GTGCAAAGAGATTGTATTTCATTATATGGTGGCAAGACCGTTTTGTCAACTTTGACTTCACTTGTTGAGGTGATTGTTCGCCGCGCTTTTCCACAAAAGACAGGGAAGGCTGATTCCGGAAGGCCAGGGTAAAAAATAATTGTTCTGATAGTTTTTCAAATGTTATCAGAACACTCGCCATGGTGCAGTTGAAGGGACTTGAACCCTTATAAAATTGCTTTCACTAGAACCTGAATTTTATCATGACCTTCATTATTAACGTAGCTAAAAGGTTTTAAACGGTAAAAAAGCATAAAAAGGTGTAAGAAAAGATAAAATGGGGAGCAAATATGCAGGCCAAAACTAAGCAGAAACCCGCAGGAGCAATCCTTGGCGGAGTTTTGGTTTTAAAAGATAATTACATAAGGCCAACTAGTTATAAGGTTTATCTTCTTTAATGAATGGATATATTTTTCATATTAGGTATTGATATTCTACATTATATGTAATATAATGAAAGCAAATTAATGGAATAAATTTCCTTGACTTATTCTCGCCCTAGCGAGAAAGCAAATTTAAAGGAGGAAAGAAAAATGAAACATCTCAGGCACTCCCGAAAATTGGTCGCACTTTTTTGTCTTATTTTTATGCTCAGTCAGGCGTTATCATCGTCAGTATCGGCCAGCACGACTTACCAGATTTGGAAGAACAAAGCCTCCACTACCCGTGTTTATAGCACCGTAGCCGCTTGTAAAGCACAGGGGAGTAATTATATTGGCTCCTTATTTGCCAATGATACAGCCTATCAAGTGGGTATTTACGATGGGTGCTATATCGTAATGTATCCCATCGAACCACATTATGGAAGCCAATCCAGCAACTATAAAGTAGGATTTGTTAACTATAGTGGTGGTGTTACTAATCCATATTGGAAGCCAACCACATACCACAATGGTTCTACGAGAGAGTATGTTTATAGTACCGTAGATAACGCCATGAACAAAACCAATTCCATTGGCTACTTGAACCCTTGGGA
>DAWDUP010000103.1:1025-8158 GCA_052346825.1 Candidatus Fimivicinus sp.
TTGGGAGACTTGTAGCAAGATAGCGGGAATTTATGAATATACCGTAGTCCTTTACACCGCCGGTAATACAAAAAAGGTTGGTTTCGTAAACTATCACGGTTAATTCTTTTTGATAAATAACCACCTCCGTAGCAGTAAACGGAAACGACAATCCCCGGAACCCAACAGGATTTCGGGGATTGTCATGTTTATTCGGTTTTTTCGTCCGCGTTATCCTTACACATGCAGTTTGCCTTCGGGCAGCTATATGTCAATGCGAGTGTGCTGTCAGCGGTTCCTTTCGTCGTTGGGTCGGTGATACACGCCCACGCAGAGCCGATGACCGACACCACGATCACGGGGTTGCTCACCGCGTTACGCAGGGCATCCCACAGCGCCGCCCAGGTCGTCATGTCCTGCCACTGCAGGCCAAGCCCCACCAAAATCGGGCTGACCAGGGCAATTGCAAGCTGTATCCAGAACGTGGGGTTCTTCAAACGGACTTTCCAGTTGATGTTTTTTAGCATATGTATGCCTCCAATGTTTAGATTTCGCCTCAACGAAACGCTTTTGGATTTGGTTAGTGAATTAGTCTTGACAGCAGCCATGTAACGACTGCTACGACAACGGCGGCGATAGATGCGCCCATGTTTAACCCCCCCTTCTTGATTTTTTGAGATAAGCCTCTTGCAGTTCCTTGTATTTGCACTTTACAACCCCATTCCCGCCTAGGCAGATAATTCCTCTCCGGCCTCCAGCCGCTCTTCCAGCGGGATTTCTTCGCTCATGATCGTTAATCGCAAAGTACTCATGTAGTTTTCGCGTGTGTGCTCTCTCAGTTTATCTATATCCGTGCGGATTGCCTTTGATTCGTTCAATATTTTTTTGAGCCATTTGCGGATGCGGTCAAAAAATATAATGATTGTTACACTCCCGCCGCAGATAGCTGCGACGGAAGCGATGGAATTTGCAATCTGATTGATCACTGGATCACCTACTTAATATCCGACTTATTAATGTACCCGGTCACATAGTTGCCCGTGGGCGCTTTGCCGCAGTTTACCGCACTGGTCGTAATGCGGTACCTGCCGCTGATCTCCACCCCGTCATAGAGGTAATACGTGCCCGTCTTACGGCCTGCCGCGGTTTTGGAGGACGCAGAGCCATACAGGGCTGTGTTGTTCAGGCGGACGGCCCGGCCTCTCGCATAGAGGTTTCCCGGCTTCGCGGTGCCTCCGGATACCAACGTGAGGTCTTTGAGATACACCCAACTGCAGATCCCGCCGTCACGGCCAAGCAACGCCCGGTCGCCGCTGATCTCTGAGACCTTGTGCGTGGTGGATTTGGCCCAGCCGGGGATAGCCTGGCCGGTGGCGTACCGGTCGCCGTGGCCGCCTGCCTGCACATGCATTTACACCGATACGCTTTGACTGTTTCGCCATCGCTTTGTCTATGCGCGCGCGTATTTCAGGTTTTTTAGGTTTTCGCTTCCCACCTTTTTTGAATAAAATCTAAAGTGGGCGCGTTGTGAGAAGACCTGATAACGTGTCCGTTGGGTTTATCTGAAAGGATAGAGCCTGCGCATCGGAACAGCACTGCCGTTTTTTTGATTGACTCCAACATCGTTTTCGCGTATACTCTGATAGAAAGCAAAATATGACATTTTATGTTCCGACTGTTTTCTCCGGCAGCCGGCTAAGAGTGAAACAGGTGAAAAGCCTGTGCGGTACCGCCGCTGTATGCAATGAGCCCTGATCGTTCGATGTAATGTCGGTCACTGAGAAATTGGGAAGGCCGGTCAGGGCGCAGATGCTCAACCCGCGAAAGCGGCCGCCAGAGAAAGGGATTCGACGGCGGCCTGCTCTGGGCATCCTATTTGTAAGCCAGAAGACCTGCATAAAATGGATAGGGCCTGCTGCAGGCGAGTTATTTGCATCAGGTTAAAAAGCGGAAGCGATTCCGCTTTCTTTGTGTTGCAGTGAAAACGGACTGCGGCCTGTCGATGGATGGACAGGCCGCAGTTTTTTGCGGCAATGCGGGGATATCCTTTCGTCATTGTGCTTTTCATCAAAAACACAGGAGGGACAGGAATGAAACAAAACGGAAAACGGCTGACAGCGGCACTCCTGGCGATTATGATTTTGCTCGTCTGCCTGCCGCTTCAGACCCTGGCCGCAGCCGGCTGGGACGGCGCATCGCAAAGCGAGCCGGCACAGCTTGACGGCGTCTACCAGATCGGTACGGCGGAGGAGTTGTACTGGTTCGCCCTGCAGGTGAATGACGGGGCGGGCATCAGTGCGGCTCTCACGGACGATATCGATCTGAACGATCAGCCGTGGACGGCGATCGGCACCACATCGAACACTTTCAGCGGAACGTTCGATGGCGCGGGGTATAAAATCGAAAACCTGAAAATCAGTACCTCAGCTAGCTGGAAGGGCGCCCTGTTTGGAAAAAATGAGGGAACAATCCAAAACTTGAAGGTGTGCGGAGAAATCACCGGAACAGGCAGCGGCATGGGCGGCATCGCGGCATGGAACGCGGGCGGCATTGTGAAAAATTGTGAAAGCGCGGTGACGATCACCAACACCAGGGCGAACGCCAACAACATCGGCGGGGTCGTTGGCCAGAATACGCTGGGCGGCGTTGTGAAAAACTGCGTTTTTTCCGGCAGCGTCACAGCGGCAACAGAGACGAGCGGCGGCGGCCAGGTCGGCGGAATCGCCGGCCGCAATACGTCCTCCTTTGTCTCCGGCTGCGTCAATACCGGCACGGTGACAGGAGCGAATAATGCGCTCCCAACCAACACCGGCGGTATTGTGGGCCGATGGGAGCTCAGCGGCGCGAACAGCAAGACTGCCATTTACAACTGCTATAATGCCGGCACGGTCAGCGCGGGCAGCTCCAACGCATCGGTCGGCGGAATCGTCGGGCTTGGCAATGCGACATCCTCGCAGAGCGGCTCCCAATTCACATTGATCAATTGCTATAATACCGGCGAGATCACAGGGGCAAAAGCGAATGCGATCATTGCCGCGAATCCCAACGGCGATTATGCGGTCATGAATTTCTGCAACAATTACTTCCTGGCGGAAAGCACAGATCCTGCTGCGGGAGCAGTGAGTGAGAGCGACCTAAAATCCGCGGATTTTATTGCCCGCTTGAACAGCAACAACGGCAGCGAATATGGGCTGACCATTCCGGAGGATCAGCTGTATGTCAAATCGGATGCATCCCCGGTGCTCTCCTGGCAGTCGGAGAGGGATCCACAGCCCTCCGTAGTGCCGGTGGTTTCCGCCGCCGTCAGCGGAACGGCTAGGGAAGGGGAAATCCTATACGCTGTCGCCTTGGGCGAAAACGATACGGCTTCCACACATGTCACTTACCAGTGGCAGATATCCTCCGCTGAGAGCGAAGCCTACAGCGATATCCCTGGCGCAACGCAGCAGGCCTTTGCTATTCCCACCGACGGCAGCTATGCGGGCAAAAAGATCCTCGTCATTGCTTATGGAGAGGAGGGATCGTCGGCTGTTTCGGCGCCGGTGGGCCCGATTGAGAAAGCGGACGGCACTGTTGTCGCAGAGGATCAGGAAGCGCTTTCTCTGGAGGCCCCCGGGGTCATTCGCAAGGCGATGATGATTACCTTGCCGCAAACAGGCCCGTCCGGCTCGGAAATCCGCTGGACGAGCAGCGATGAGGCAGTCATCGATTCAAAGACGGGCGCAGTGACCCTGCCGGAGAAAGGCGTCGCTTCCGTTACGCTGACGGCATCCATCACCAAGGGCGCGGCATCTGCCGGCAAGCAGTTCCCCTTCCAGGTATATTCCCTTTCCGCCACGGCGGCAGAGCAGGCACAGGATTATCTGGAGCGTGCCAAGGAAGCGCTGGAAAACAGCTGGTATCAGCTCAAGCCTGTGTATGGCAGGGATACAAATATCAATGATTACGTATGCAACGAGCTGGAGCGGCTCGGATATGCGGGCATCACCATTGCCGTAAAGGAAACGGCGAACCCTGATTATATCGCAGAAGACGGCTCAATCACCTATTTCTACGCCGACCCCAACGGCTTCAGCGCGATGTGGTTCGCCCAGGTCGGGGTGACCTTCACGTTTTCCAAAGACGGCGCAAGCGTGGAGCACAGGAAAAATGCCGTCATTTACTGGGATCAGGAAAAAGCCAGGCAGACCATGCAGCGGGAGATTGCGGATCAGGTGACGGAATCCGTCGTCAAGGCGGAAAATGAAAGCCTGGACAGCGTGTATACGGAGCTGACGCTTCCAAAGGTAGTAGACAATAAAAAGTGGTCGCTGATCTCCTGGGAGTCCTCCGACCCTGATGTGATCGAAATCGATGGCAGCAACCAGTCCACAGCCGATACCCTGTTTGCTCCTTATATCGGGAAGGTGAAACAGGGGCCGGAGGATCAGACAGTTGCCCTGACCGCGACCTTCCATTTCCAGCTGGCCAACACGGTTTACGATGAAGCGCCGATTGAGCTTCAAAAGACATTCATTGTTACCGTCAAGGCGCTTGGCAGCGATCTGGAAGAGCGGATGCAGGAGCTGCTCGATACGTATTATACCGCAGATAAAATCACCTGCTTCGGAACGAAGGGAGCAATCGATCCGGAAAGCATCACGACCGACCTTCAGCTTCCAATCCCGCGCAACACAGGCATTCCGGATTACAGCAATTACACCTTTGCGGTCACAAGCCATGACGAAGATCTCATTCAGATCGCGGCTTACCGCGGCAACGTTTACCGTCCGCTGCCCGGAAGCGCAGCGAAGCATGTGACGCTGACGGTTGCAATGTCTCATAAGGACTTCCATGTAACCGTGACAAAGGATATCGAGCTGACCGTACTGCCGCTTACGCAGGCGGAAATCGATCGGGCGCTTCGTCTGATGGACGCCGCCAAGGCAGGGTATTTTGACGGGCTCAATGACGGCGCCAACCCGGATGCGGCGCATGTCACGAAGAACCTGCACGCGTTCCAGGAGGTCCGCTTCGATGATAACGGCCGTCTGGAATGGGTCTATACGGCCGCCGAAGCGAACGGGACAGGGATCATCCCGGTCAGTATTGATGAGAGCCGTCCCTCCGAGCAATGGGATCGCTTCCGCTCCAGCGCGCCGCAGGTAATTACTCACGAAAACCTGCTGGTGACACAGCCGGAATACAATAAGACCGTGACCATCACAAGCTGCCTGTCCAGCGAGCAGTTTGAGCGCTATGCGCTGAAATATCCCGATCGGCAGGATTTCCAGAAGCTCTACCGCCAAGCGATCTCCACCTCTGTTGTCGTCCTTGGTGAAAAAGGAGAGGGCGGCGGTCAGGAAGAAGAGCAGATCACCGTTTCCTTCACGCTGGCCGGCGACCGGGTGCACGGTGCCTCCGGCCACATAGAATATGAGCTGTGGCTGGAGAACATACCGGTAACCGCACAGGAGGGAGCGGCAGTCTCCGAGCTCTTCCAAACGGTACTCTCGAACAATGGCTATTCCGTTGAGGGGAGCGGCTATATCCGCTCTATCACGACGCCGGACGGAACCCGCCTTGCCGAGAAGGCCAACGGTGCGAACAGCGGCTGGATGTATGCGGTCAACGGCATGATCAGCGACGTCTACGCCGACGCCTGCTATCCCAAGGATGGCGATGAAATCGTCTGGTTCTATACGGACGATCCGGCCAAGGACCCACGCATCGAGGGCAACCGCTTGGACCTCAGCAAGAGGACAGAACCGGTTGAGCCGGATGAGCCGGATGAACCCACGCCCGATCCCGATCCGGATACGCCGGTAACGGAGCTGACCTCCGAATGGTACAATTTCCGGGGCAGCGACGAAAATAACGGCCTGACCGGCAGCAAAACGCCACGCAATGCTTCGGAAGCGGATTTGAGATGGATGCTTCCTCTCAAGGCTGCGAATGACTGGACGAAGGCGGTATCCCAGCCCATTCTGGTGGATGGGAAGCTGATCGTCGCGGTGGGCAAGGAGCTGCTCGCTGTCAATCAGACGGGCGATATCACGGCCAGGGCGCAGCTTGCCGGCAGCATCAATTCCACCTGCCGCCCGCTTTATGCGGAAGGGCGGATCGTCGTGCCGATCAATGGGGGCTGCATGCAGGCATTCGCTGCAGATTCCTTCCAGCCCCTTTGGGTTACGGATACGGTTGCTTTTGCCGATCAAAACGGCTATACCGATCCGCAGGAATCCCTTTCGACCGTCACCTATGCCGATGGCTACGTCTATATGGGGACCATTGCAATCGATTCCTGCGGCGCATATCTTTGCGTGAATATCCAGACAGGGGAGGCCGTGTGGCAGTATCAGAACAGGAAAACGGGCTATTACTGGAGCGGTGCGGCACATTCCAAGGCGGCTGTTGCGTTTGCCGGGGATGACGGGATCCTGCAATCCAGGAATGCCAAAACCAGCGAGCTGATCGATACCCGCGACCTCGGCGAAACGGTACGCTCCACGGCCGTTCTGGCGGATGGGTACCTGTATTTGACCACGCTTGACGGCACCCTGCACCAGATCGAATGGCGTGCGGACGGTACCTTCGGGATAAAGAAAAGTGTTTCCTTTGCGGCTTACAGCACCGGCACGGCCGCTGTTTTCAATGGCTTTGCTTATGTCGGCGGCAGAACGCAAGGGAAAGACGGCGTGCTGAGTGTGATCGACATCCGCACCATGCAGGTGGTGAAATCCATTTCCGCACCTGCAGAAGTCAAATCCGCTCCGCTGGTTTCCACCGGCTATGATGGGGAAGTGTATGTTTATTTCACCTCCAATATTACGCCCGGCGGTATCTATGGATACAGGCATGGAGCAGATCGGGCGGAGGAACTCGTCGTCCCGGCGAAGGAGGCGTCCAACTACTGTATTTCCAGCGTCATTGCAGATGGAAACGGTACGCTGTATTGGATCAATGATTCCGGCGTTCTGCTCGCCGCAGGCGGAGAGGCGAAGCCGGTCACTTATTCGGTGTCCGTGCAGGCCGGAAAAGGCGGCAGCGTATCGCCGGCCGGTATCTTCACAGTGACCAAGGGGAGCAGCTTTACCATCACGGTCGTGCCTGACGATGGCTACCGGCTGGATCAAATCCTGGTCAATGGCAGGCCGGTTTCCCCGAAGGGCCTG
>DAWDUP010000104.1:0-1691 GCA_052346825.1 Candidatus Fimivicinus sp.
AGCAAACGCTGCAAATTCACTGCGCCCAAAATAGCTCTCTGAAGGCCAAGGCAGCGCCCAGCGGCGCCGATTCCGAAAACGATCAGAAACCATGCTTTTTTGTGCACTCTTCTCGCAGACTTTATCGATAAGCTGGGGGCTGCCGCATGCTTTTGCGGCAGCCCCTGCTGTTTTTCTGCTTGAATCGCATCTCTACAGGACGGAATGATGTGTCGTAACCAACCCTTCCGGCGCATAGATTTGGAACAGAGTATTTTGAGGGAGAGCCGCACGTTTCATGAAAAGCGCCTTATCTCAGATTCGGCGAAACCGCATATCCTGCAGCTCACTGTAAGAAAGGAATGGTATTCGCATGAAACCAAACAGAATGTTTACCCTGCTGATGACAATGCTCCTTCTTTTTTCCCTATCTATTCCGGCCTTTGCCGCCGAAACGCCGATTGAAATCCCGCAGCGCGTCGTATCGGAGGAGGAGCTCCTCGCGGCGGCGCAGCCGCAGGATGCCGTCCCCAAGGAGCCGCAGATGGTCAAGGATGGCAATCTCCCCGTATCCATCAATGCGAAGGCTGCCATCCTCATGGACGCTTCCACGAAAAAAGTGCTCATGGCCTATCATGAGCATGAAAAACTGCCGCCTGCGAGCGTTACGAAAATTATGACGCTTCTGCTTGTGATGGAGGCGCTCGACGCGGGGAAAATTGCCCTGACAGACAAGGTCACCACCAGCGCTACGGCGGCAGGAAAGGGCGGTTCGCAAATCTGGCTCAAGGAAGGGGAAACAATGACGGTCGACGAGCTTTTGAAGGCGACCGCCGTGGGCTCTGCGAACGACGCCTGTGTGGCGCTTGCAGAGCTTCTGGCGGGCAGTGAAGAGGTATTTGTATCCATGTGCAATGAACGCGCAGCCCAGCTCGGGATGAAGGACACAAATTTTGAAAACTGCACGGGCCTTGACGACTCCGCCCAAAACCATGTGACCTCCGCCTACGACATCGCCCTGATGAGCGCGGAGCTCTTAAAGCACGAGCGTATTCAGAATTATACGACGATCTGGATGGACAGCCTGCGCGGAGGCAAGACAGAGCTGGTCAATACCAATAAGCTGGTTCGCTTTTTCAAGGGGACAACAGGTCTGAAAACAGGTACGACCAGCAAGGCCGGCCATTGCCTGGCCGCCACAGCAAAGCGCGACGGCACGCACCTGATCGCCGTTGTGCTTGGCAGCGATACGGGCGCGCTGCGCTTTGAGGCCGCGAAGGCCATGCTCAACTGGGGCTTTGCAAATTGGGCGGTCGTCACGCCCAAGGTGGACACTTCCGCCATCGCGGATGTCACAATCCTGCACGGCCTGCAGAATACCGTCAAGCCCGTCATCCCCGCCGCGCAGCCGGTTCTGATTCCAAAGGGGAAAGAAGCGGAAATCACGCAGAAGGTGGAGCTGGCCGCAAATGTGGAGGCACCGGTCGAGAAGGGGCAGGTGCTCGGTACCGTTACGCTCAAGCTTGGAGACGAGGAGCTCGGCAAATTCAATTTGACCGCAGCCGAAGCGATAGGCAGGCTCACCTTCGGGCAGGCGTTTCTGCGCCTGTTGCGTGCGATGGCCGCCTGAAACATGCGCCTTAAAAAAAGCTGTGAATTTATTTTGAAAAGTTTCGGATGGACTTGCAATAATACGATCAATCATGTAGAAT
>DAWDUP010000104.1:1701-6846 GCA_052346825.1 Candidatus Fimivicinus sp.
TACGATAAGGAGGAATTCGGGCGCATTCAGGCCGCTGCGAAGCGCATTCGGGAGAACAGCGACGTGCTGATCGTCATCGGAATCGGCGGCTCCTATCTCGGCGCGCGTGCCGTGCTGGAATTTATCAAATCCCCGAATTACAACCTGCTGGCAAAGGACACGCCGGATATCTATTTCACTGGCAACAGCATTAGCTCCACTGCACTGAGCGAACTGCTGGCACTGTGCGAGGGCAAGGATGTTTCCGTCAACGTCATTTCCAAATCCGGCACGACCACGGAGCCTGCGGTTGCATTTCGTGTATTCCGCGAGTTGCTTGAGAAAAAATACGGCAAAAAAGGCGCTGCAAAGCGCATTTATGCCACGACCGACCGCGCGCGCGGCACGCTTAAGGAATTTGCCGACCAGGCAGGTTATGAGACCTTTGTCGTGCCGGACGATGTCGGCGGCCGCTATTCCGTGCTCACGGCCGTGGGGCTGCTTCCCATCGCGGTCAGCGGCACGGACATCGAGTCCCTCATGGCGGGCGCAAGGGACGCTCAGCAGGCGCTGATGGAATCCGATCTGATGAAAAACGACTGCTATCGCTATGCCGCATGGCGCAACCTGCTTTACCGCAAAGGGAAAAAGATCGAGATGATGGTCAGCTATGAGCCCGCTTATCAGATGATGAACGAATGGTTCAAACAGCTTTTCGGTGAGAGCGAGGGCAAGGATGGTAAGGGCATTTTCCCGGCTTCCGCGATTTTCTCCACCGATCTGCATTCCTTGGGCCAGTATATCCAGCAGGGGGAGCGCGCGCTATTTGAAACGGTTGTCCGTTTCCAGAAGCCGCGTGCCGAGCTGACCATTGAGGCGGATGCGGAGAATGTTGACGGCTTGAATTTCCTCGCGGGCAAGACAATGGATTTTGTTAACAGCAAGGCCTTTGAAGGCACGATCCTAGCGCATACGGACGGCGGCGTTCCGAATCTTGTCCTTGAGGCGGAGGATATGACGGAGCACACGCTTGGCTATCTGATCTATTTCCTTGAGAAGGCCTGCGCTATTTCCGGCTATCTTCTCGGGGTTAATCCCTTCGATCAGCCAGGCGTTGAAAGCTATAAAAAGAATATGTTTGCCCTTCTGGGCAAGCCGGGCTATGAAGCGCAGCGCGCCGAGCTGGAAGCGCGCCTGAAAAGCCACTGATTTTTCGTTGATCGCCGCCATTGGCGGACATTAAATACACAGGAGGAGATTACAATGATATCTCTGATTATTGGGCATAAGGGTTCCGGGAAGACAAAGCGTCTTATCCAGATGGTCAATGAGGCCGTGGAAAGCTCCAAGGGCAACGTGGTCTGTGTGGAAAAGGAAACCAAGCTCACTTATGATGTCAATTACCGTGCGCGGCTGGTTGCAACGGATTACTTCGGCGTGGAAGGCTTTGATGCGTTTTATGGCTTTTTGAGCGGCATTTGTGCCGGCGACCATGATATCACCCATATTATGATCGATGCGACGTTCCGCATCTGCGGGCGCGACTATGAGGCTCTGGCAGATTTCCTGGAGAAGGTGGATAAGATCTCCGATCTCACAGAGGTAGAATTTGTCTTTACGATTTCCACAGACGAGGAAGATCTGCCCAAGCGCATTTTTGATTTTTGCAAAAAGGCGTAAGTTTTTCTTTCATCAATTAAGAAACCGCTGCCGGTCCAAAAAGCCGGCGGCGGTTTTCAAGCTGCGTGGGAGAAAAGCCGTATTGCTGAAATCTTGTTTTCATATGATTTTACCTGAATCAGGTCTTGACAAACGATTTCCAGAACGGTATAATTATCCGTGCGCTATATTTGAGGTGGAGTATGGTTATTGAACTGGAAAACCTGTTTGAAAACGAAGGCGAGAAGCTGTCGATTGATCAATCCTTTGATTTTTCAGGCGAAGAGCTGAATGGCGTACATCCCTTCGTCTCGCCTGTAAAGGTAAAGGGAGAAATCCGCAATCGTGCGGGCATTGTTTCCCTGCATCTGCGTGCGGCCTTCACCTATCGGGCGCCCTGCGACCGCTGCGCGGCGGATACAAAGCGGGACATGCTCACCTCTCTTGAGCATGTGCTGGTCACGCACCTCGATGAGGAGGACACCGGCGAATTCATTATCGTGGAGGGAATGCGGCTGGATCTTACTGCGCTTGTGTGGGAAGATATCCTGCTTGCTCTGCCGACGAAGTTTTTGTGCCGGGAGGATTGCAAAGGTCTTTGCCCGATGTGCGGCAAAAACCTTAATGACGGCTCCTGTAGCTGCGAAAAACCGATCGACCCTCGTCTGGAGGTTTTGCGGCAGCTTTTGGATCAATAATTACGAAATGTTCTTTACAGCAAGGTTAAGGAGGTGCTGACATGGCGGTACCAAAGAGAAGAGTTTCAAAGGCAAGAAGGGATAAGCGTCGCTCCAACGTCTGGAAGATGGATGCTCCGGAGCTCGTAAAGTGCCCGAACTGCGGTGAGTATAAAAGACCGCACCGGATTTGCCAGAGCTGCGGCTTCTACAAAGGCAAGGAAATCGTGAAAAAGGACGCGTAAGAGCCCTTTGAAGCGGGGCTTCAGGCTACACGGGAAGAAAGGTCGAGGAGGGGTATCCTTCTCTGCTTTTTTCTTTTTCATAAAAAGGGCAATCTGGCAATGCAGTGCTATTGTCCGTTTGCAAGCCTGTTTTTTGTTATTTGTTTGGAAAGGGGTGCGGCGCATGGCCGTGACCATCGCGGCTGTCGAGCCGCATTCCATCTGTGCGCGCCGCGGCGTGCAGGCCGGGGAGATTTTGACGCATATCAATGGCCACGAGATCGTCGATGTCCTCGACTATCAGTTTTATGCCACGGAGCGCAAGCTCATCCTCACCCTGTGCGACGCACAGGGGAAGGCCAGGGAAATCAAAATCAAAAAGGACGAGTATGCGGACCTGGGGCTCCAGTTCGATACCTATCTGATGGACCGGCAGCGCCACTGCGCGAATAAGTGTGTATTCTGCTTTATTGACCAACTGCCAAAGGGGATGCGGGAAAGCCTTTATTTCAAGGATGACGATTCCCGCCTATCCTTTCTGTTCGGCAATTATGTGACGCTGACCAATCTCTCTGAGCGGGAGGTTGAGCGCATCATCCAGATGCATATCAGCCCGGTCAATATCTCCGTCCATACCATGAATCCGGAGTTGCGCGTGAAGATGATGAAAAATCCGCGCGCCGGGGAGTCCCTGAAAATAATCAAACGCTTTGCAGACGCGGGGATCAAGATGAATACCCAGCTTGTTTTATGCCCTGGGATCAACGATGGGGACGAGCTTTTATATAGCTTGACGGAACTGGGCAAGCTATATCCGGCAGTGCAGAGCATTGCCGCCGTTCCGCTGGGAATGACGAAATACCGCGAAGGGCTGACTGAGCTTACGCCCTACACGAAGGAGAGCGCCGCGGCGGTGGTTGACATGATCGAGGATTTTGCCGCCCACTTTCTCTATTTCAAAGGGACGCACCTTGCCTTTGCCGCAGATGAGTTTTACCTCAAGGCGGGGCGGGAGATTCCCCCACCGGATGCTTATGAGGATTTCGCACAGCTGGAAAACGGCGTTGGCCTCTGGGCGCTCTTAAAAGATGAATTTGATGCCGCGCTGCGTGTCCTCGATGAAGCGGATTTCCCCACGCAGCCGCGCAAAGTGACCGTTGCAACGGGGCAGGCAGCCTATCCACTGCTTAAAGAGCTGGCCCATGCCCTGTGTGAAAAATGTCCGATGCTATCCGTGCAGGTCGCTGCGGTTCGCAATGACTTTTTTGGAGAATCGATCACTGTGGCCGGCCTTTTAACCGGGACAGATTTGATCGCCCAGCTGGGTGGAAAAGAGCTGGGGGAACAGCTGCTGATTCCGGCGGTGATGCTGCGCCGGGAAGGAGACCTGTTTCTGGATGACCTTTCTCCCTCAGACGTGGAGCAGGCGCTCCATGGTCCGGGGCCGCCCGTTCCCAATGACGGCGGGCAGCTTCTGGATGCACTGCTGGGCACGGATGCCTGATTGCCTGAGCATACAAAGCTCAGAAAGGATTGATTGAAATGGCGAAACCTGTTGTTGCGATCGTGGGGCGGCCCAATGTCGGCAAGTCTACGCTGTTCAATAAGCTGGTCGGGAAACGCCTCTCCATTGTTGACAATACGCCGGGCGTAACGCGCGACCGGATTTATGGCGACTGCGAATGGCTTGGGCACAATCTGCTGCTCGTCGACACGGGCGGCATTGAGCCGCGCACGGACGACGTGATTCTTTCCCAGATGCGCAGGCAGGCGCAGCTGGCGATCGAGAGCGCGGACGTCATCGTCCTGGTGACGGATCTACGCTCCGGCGTGGTGGCGACGGACGCGGAGGTGGCTTCCATGCTGCAGAAAAGCGGCAAGCCCGTCGTCCTCTGCGTGAATAAATGCGATTCCATCGGCGCGCCGCCGCTCGATTTTTATGAATTTTATAATCTCGGTCTCGGCGATCCGATCGCCGTCTCCGCTGCGCACGGCCACGGGACAGGCGACCTGCTTGACGCAGTGCTCGCCTATCTCCCGCCCGAACGGGAGGAGGAAACGGACGACGACACAATCAAGGTGGCTGTTATCGGCAAGCCCAATGTGGGTAAATCCTCGCTCGTCAATGCCATTGCGGGCGAAGAGCGCGTCATCGTCTCCAATATCGCAGGCACAACACGGGATGCGACGGATACGCTTGTCGAAAACCAGCATGGGAAGTTCGTCTTTATCGATACGGCTGGCCTGCGGCGCAAGAGCCGCGTGGACGACGCGATCGAGAAATACAGCGTCCTGCGCGCGCGCATGGCAGTGGAGCGCGCGAGCGTATGCGTGATCATGATTGACGCGCAGGAGGGCTTTACCGAGCAGGATTCGAAGGTTGCGGGCATTGCACACGAGCAGGGCAAGGCCTGCATCATCGCGGTCAATAAATGGGACGCGATTGAGAAAGATGACCGCACGATGGATTCCTACCGCAAGAAGCTGATGCAGGATTTTTCCTTTATGTCCTATGCACCCATCATCTTCATCTCCGCAAAAACGGGGCAGAGGCTGGACCGGCTGTTTGAGCTCATCCATTACGTGGACGGGCAGAACGCCATGCG
>DAWDUP010000104.1:6856-7353 GCA_052346825.1 Candidatus Fimivicinus sp.
CGCATCTCGACGGGGCGCTTAAACGATGTGCTTGCCGCCGCGACGGCGCGGGTACAGCCGCCAACCGATAAGGGCAGGCGTTTGAAAATTTACTATATGACACAGGCGTCGACCCGCCCGCCGACCTTTGTCTGCTTTGTCAACCGCAAGGATCTGTTCCATTACAGCTATCAGCGATATTTGGACAATCAGATCCGCGAGGTATTTGGTTTGGAGGGAACGCCGACACGGTTTGTCATCCGCGAGCGAGAGGAGAAAAAGTAACAAAGCGCCGTGGCAGGGCGCGGGCAAACCTTTCCGAAGGGATTGATTCCGGTGTTCAGCGCTAAATGATTTGATAATTTTCATTTTCAATATGAACAGGCCCTTCCATTCGGTTACACACCGGGTAGAAGGGCCTGGATGCTGTTTTGATTGGTTTCAATTTGATATTTTAGGGGACTAGATCAATCGTCCAGCACGCGCCCGTCCGTAGAGACGATTTTCACCTGCCACGG
>DAWDUP010000104.1:7363-8099 GCA_052346825.1 Candidatus Fimivicinus sp.
TGGCGGCCTGCTCGATCCCGCCGCAGCAGGGGACCTGCATGCGGATAATGGTCAGGCTTTTGATCGCATTGTTCTCCAGAATTGCGGTCAGTTTGTCCGTGTAATCGCCTTCATCCAGCTTTGGGCAGCCGATCAGCGTGATGTGACCGCGGATAAAGCGGTTGTGGAAATCTCCATAGGCATAAGCGGTGCAGTCGGCTGCTACCAGAAGGTTTGCGCCGTCAAAATACGGGGCGTTTACTGGGACGAGCTTGATCTGTACTGGCCACTGGGTAAGCTGGCTTTCCGTGTGCAACATCCCCGTCGCATGCGCCGCCTCTGTCACAGGTGCGGCATGGCGGATTCGTTTGGACTGCGTGCCGGGACAGCCGCAGGGCAGGGGATCAGACACGCTTGTTACCTGTGCCGCCTTCACTGCCGCCTCATTGTAGGCGGGCGCTTCCCGCTCCTCGAAAGAGATCGCCCCTGTGGGACATGCGGGCAGGCAGTCGCCCAGCCCATCGCAGTAATCCTCGCGCAGCAGCTTCGCTTTGCCATTGACCATGCCGATGGCGCCCTCATGGCATGCCTGCGCGCAAAGGCCGCAGCCGTTGCATTTTTCTTCGTCGATTGTAATAATTTTTCGAATCATGAGCGAAACCTCCATATGCAATTAATTTGGTTGTTTGTATATTGAATTTGTAGCATCGGTGAACAGGGGCAACAACGGTTTTGAGGGCAATGCCGAGGGCCTCTG
>DAWDUP010000105.1:0-2796 GCA_052346825.1 Candidatus Fimivicinus sp.
ACACCCTGCCTTTGTCAGCGTAACCGCTGACGGAAGGCCGAGGCAGCATAGCGCTTTGCTCACTGCGTGGCTCGTGAGGGGATTTTTTCATCACGTCTCAGATTCACCGCTGCCGACGTGCCGTGCAAAACGGCCCCTTTTGCTTCCTTTTCCGGCCGAACGGAAAAGGAAGGGCCCGCGCGGCCTGAGCGCATTCCATCCGGATGCACGGCGGCGGGCGATCGCTTGCTACTTGCGTTTCACTCCTTTGTTGATTGGGTGCTGGAAGCTGGAGTGGTTTCCGAGCCGTTTTTCCCGGCTTCCCACTTTGCCTGTAGTGTGATGGTGGTGCCGAAATCGGAACGCCGGATTTGGAATGGAAAGTGCTGCGGCATTGACAGTTCGCCGGAAGCCTCTCTTATCCAAATATAAATATTCTGTTTGCCGGTCAGCGGATCGTTCCAGACGACGGAACCATTTTCATCTGTAAAACCGATAAATTCAAATGTTTCCGGGTTGCTGATGCCGTAATGTACCTGCACGTTGGGCAGGGGATTTCCTTCAGCATCTATCACTTGGAAGGTCAACTGCCTGGGGGCCTGCCGACATGCGCAGGCAAAGCAGAGAAGCAACAGGAGGGCGGTCAGAGTGGAGGAGATTCTACGAAACGGAATCATAGGCATTTCTCCCTCGTTAAAAAGATTTCATCCAGTTGAACATATCCTCATGGATCCGTTTTCCACCATTCCAGGTGGTCAGCCCATCTGTATGAACGCCCCTTTTTGTGGATATCAAAGGGAATATTTACAAATTTATAATACAAAATATGACAATTATATTCAATTATTTTTTATAGATTTAACTATAAATGAGAGTAAAAAGGATTCCCGGTTTAAAATTTTTAAATTTTTGAACAATCTGTTTCCCAACTGTTCCCGCTATGTAAACTTTCTTCAAAAGCCCGTTTTGGCATTGACGCGGCCAGGCTTTTTTCATAGAATGAAACCAGAGCCTGTCGTATTTTGACGTGGGCGGTTTTAGAAAGGGGGGGCGGCTGGAATGGGCTGTCTTGGCAATGTTCTCTGGTTTTTGTTCGGCGGGCTGTGGATGGGCCTCAGCTGGGTGCTCTCGGGCGTGCTGTGGTGTATCACCATCGTCGGCATCCCGATCGGCAAGCAGTGCTTCAAGTTTGCAAAGCTTGCGTTTTTTCCATTTGGCAAGGAGGTCAAGTACGGCGGCGGAGTGGTTTCCATCATCTGTAATATCTTCTGGTTAATTTTTAGCGGCGTCCCGATGGCGGTGGAATCTGCGCTGATCGGCGTTCTGTTTTGCATTACGATCATCGGCATCCCGTTCGGCAAGCAGTGCTTTAAGCTTGCAAAGCTGGCGCTCATGCCGTTTGGTGCAACGGTGCGGTAATGAATCGAAAAGCTTAATTTAGAAAGAGGCTGTATTTTACAGCTTCTTTTTATTTACTATATTTACAGATATTTACACAAAAAGGCGTAAATTTGTATATATTTACAAACCACTCAGGATATGATAAAATAAACGCCATCTGAGGGTACTTTAGGCGCTTTTTATTTGGTCAATATTGCGAGAGAGAAAATATTGAGATAGACCGCTTTTGCCCGTGATGCAGAAACTTTTCATGATTTTACAGGGGGACCATGATTCGGTGAGACGTCATTTGGAGCGTGCAATCCGGCGATATTGCCATGCGGTGAGAAGACGCATGCTTTGCAGAGCCTGTGTTAAAAAAGAATTTCTGCGTGATTTCCGAGACCGCATCGACCGCTTTCAGACGGAGCAGGCGGTATCCGAGATTCAGGAAATTTATGCGGAGTTTGGAACGCCGCGGGAGGTGGCGGACCGCTTTCTGGCCACACAGCCCGATATAGAAGTGAAACGGGCTAAAATAAAAAGATGGGTCGTAAGGCTTGTTCTGTGTGCAATGCTGTTGTTTGTTGCCGTTTACCTGACAGAGGAATTTATTGATCTTTATAAGGATCTGAACGGTTACTATGAGATAGTGGTTTGGGATTACGGCGTGATCTACTCGGAGGAGACCATGCCCATTTTATGAAGGCACGGCATCACGGTGCGCGGGTAGGTCTTTTCTTGTTTTCACTCGCCTTGCGGGATGTCCTCATCCCATCTTGCTGGCTACCAAAGGAGTGTGTGCGGGGAAGGGGTACGGCAAATGATTGATGCAAAATTTTGTATCGTATATTACACAATTAGGATTCTGCTCCATTGAGGTGATGACGCTTCCCCCGGAATCTTACAACAGACCATTCCTTAAAAAGACCTTTCAGATATTTGTAAGCCCCCCCTGGTCGGAGAGGCTTACAGGTGTTTCTGTTTCACCAAAACGCTGCCCGCGTCAAATTTCCGCTTCAGCTTTTCCAGGGCTTTTTTTTCAATGCGCGATACATAGGATCGGGAAATATCCAGCTTTTTCGCCACCTCCCGCTGTGTCATCGGCATATCATTCGCCAGGCCATACCGCAGAATAATGATCATCCGTTCACGTGAATCCGTTAGTTCATCTACGTACCGCCGCAGCTGCTCACTTTTAAGTTTCATATCCAGATCATCGGCAATCGTATCATTTGTATAAATAATGTCGGAGAGTGTCAGTGGATTTCCTTCACTGTCAATATCAATCGGGTCGCTCATGGAGACATCCTGAGCGGATTTTCGTTGGCTGCGAAAATGCATTAGAATTTCATTTTCAATACATCTCGCCGCATACGTCGCTAGCCGTGTCCCTTTCTCCGCGTCAAACGTACGGATTCCTTTGATCAGACCGAT
>DAWDUP010000105.1:2806-7540 GCA_052346825.1 Candidatus Fimivicinus sp.
CTTGCGTAATATTTCTTGATGATATGTGCAACCAGCCGCAGATTATGTTCGATCAGGATATCGGCGGCGCTATCATCGCCGTTTTTCATCCTTTCCAGGTACTCCCGCTCTTTTGACGCGCTCAACGGTGGGGGAAAGGAGCTGGAAGAGCTTAAATGCAATGCAAAATAAAGTAGGTTCGACATAAGCTGTCCCAATAATGAAGCAAACATGAGCTACCCTCCCGTTTATAAATATGTTGTAGTATATGTCAGAAAGGCTCTTCCGGTGCCAGTCCGAATAAATATCTTTTTTCTCATTTGGGCAGTGTTTCCTCAACAAATTTTATCCAATCGTTGTTTAATAAATGTTGACTGTAAACTATTCAAATGGTAAGATAAAACTGTCTTCCGAGACAAATTCTTGGAGCCGTTTCTCTTCGATATTGTGTGCCTGATACAAAAAAATGGACAAGGCCGCAACAACGGAAGGTTCTTTGTGTTCGGTTTCTGTCTGCATAAGGGCGTTGCGAACCCTGCTTTCACAGACGGCTCCTGAACGAAGAAAAGGTGATGTAAATGAGCAAAACCAAACGGTACCTCAGCATACTGCTTAGTCTCGTGCTGCTGTGTACCACTGTTCTTCCTATGTCCGCTTTTGCGGCAGAGAATCCCTTGCAAATTTTGTGTGACGGAGTAGTTGTGTCCGGCAATGCCGACAATCCGTTGACAATTAAGGAGACGGAGCAAAAGCGACTCTCCGTAACGTATAACGGACAGACGGAGCTGCCGGAAGGAACAAAGGTGGTTTGGAGTTCTCCAACACCATATCTGGTATATGTAGATGAAAATGGGGTCATTACGGGGAGGGATAGCTCCAAAGGCGCGATTTTGCGTGTATGGGTGGATACCCATATCGCCTCTCTGTGGCTCATCGGCCCCGGCCTGGCTGATATTGTTTACGGTTGGTTCGACAAGTATGAAATTGACAAGCTGGATACGGAAGGCATCGTCGATATTATGGAAGTGGGTCTCAAGCCTATTCTCGGTGAAGCTACGACTGCGGGCCTAATCGAATCTCTGCGTAACACGCTGAACAGCATTAACGTGGAAATCCGCGCTGCGCTTGTAGATGAAGCAACGGGAGAGGAGATTGCCGCTCACTCCACACACGTTGTAGTGGCGAAGAGCGATTCTCTGACCGCTGAATTCATTCCGAACGGCACCTATATTACGAACCATGACGCCGTGCCATCCACGGTTGAAG
This sequence comes from Candidatus Fimivicinus sp., assembly GCA_052346825.1. GTDB lineage: Bacteria > Bacillota > Clostridia > Oscillospirales > Acutalibacteraceae > Fimivicinus. The sequence continues at coordinate 4,052 of DAWDUP010000105.1, forward strand.
TTGGTTACACGATGGATATGAAGGGCATCACCACTCCTCTTCGTCTGAATATGGGCGTCAACTGGAAGGTCACGGAGAAAGTGCTTGGCCTTGATGTGCCTACAACGAAGGCTACTATCGACGAGGATGGAAAGGTTGTCTTCCATAAGCCCGGCACGGTTAAGATTACTGCTACGCCGGACAGCGAAGGCCTGTACAACAAGCTTACAGAGCTGATTGAACTGTCGGGCGGTATCGCCAATGCCGGTGCAACCATCGCAAAAGTGATTACAGAGGTGTTTGGCCTGAGCGTCTCCCAGTCTGTGATCGATGCATTGGTTAAAGTAATCAACGGGATTGTCGATGCCGGCACAAGCGACAGCGCTCAAACGCTCAAGAAAATTGTTGCAACAGTCAGCGACTGGATTCTGGGCGTTACGATCAACGATTCCGTTACCGTTACGGTAGTGGATCAGTTGGATGTGGAATCCTTTGACATCTACGGCAAACTGGACGGCTTGAATTCCTATGGCGGAACCCGCCAGCTGACCATCACGAACATTCAGCCCGAAGGCGCGATCGTAAACCCGGAGGATGTTGTCTGGGCCACCAATAATTCCAACTACGCCGTAATTGATGAGACTGGTCTGCTCACGATCCGTTCCGGCGGAAACTGGGGCAATAAGATCCAGGTAACGGCAACGATCGACGGAATTTCACGCAGCATTGACGGCAACATCCTGGGCTCCAATACTACGAGCCCCACCGATCTCGAGTTCAGCGGGCCGGATCATCTGGAGGTTGGCGAAACTGCAACCTATGATTTTACCGTTTATCCGCTGGCGTTATACGATGACGGCGCACTGATTGACTACAATAATGTTGATGTGGGCCTGATGGTAAACGGTACGGTTCGCTATGTGAATGGCGTGACCGACGGTGTCCTCCGCATTGATAAGGCGAATAATGTCGACGCGCCCGGCGGCAAGGGCGGCACATTTACGGTAACGGCAGTCGGCGGCGGAGAAACCACGCTGTATGTGCGTGCGCACACCGCTTCTATAGCGCCGATCAACGGTAAGATTACACGCGAAATGAAGATTACCGTGCATCAGCCTGTTGCAAGCGTTACAATCGACCAGGGTGACGCAGTCACTGTGGAAACAGCCGTAACCGCCGGAATCGGCAGTGCTTCCACGCAGCTTACCGCAACAGTCGCTCCGGAAGACGCGACCAACAAAGCGGTCACTTGGAGCAGCGACAATGCCCTTGTCAGGGTGGACGGAAACGGCAAGGTTTCCTTTACCGGCCTGCTGTATTCTCCTGTCAGCGCAACGATCACGGCGGCGTCTGTGGAGAACCCGGAGATTACCGATAGCTGCGTGGTCACTTTCCGAAAGGCGAGGGCCGGCGTGACCGGTGTGACGCTCGATCGTACTGAACTAGCGCTGAAAGACGGTGCCAGTGCACAGCTGACGGCTACGGTAACGCCTTCTAATGCCAGTAACAAGGCTGTTATCTGGGATAGCTCTGATTCTTCTGTTGTGGCGGTGAGCGACGGCCTCGTTACGGCTGTTGCGCCCGGCGATGCGGTGATTACCGTGACTACGGAGGACGGCGGCTTTTCGGCTCAGTGCCAGGTGCGTGTGCGTGCCGATATGGCAAGGCTGAATCAGCTGATCGCCGTTATTGAGGCAGATGCCAGCCTGACGCCTGATCAATATGATGAGGCGCTGTTGGCCGTTTTGCAGGCAGCTCTGAAGGATGCCAAGGCAATCGCTGCGGCGGAGCTTTCCACCCAGGCGGCAGTTGATCAGGCTTATGCAAGCCTGCTTGACGCTTATGGTGCGCTCGGCAAGAGCGTACCGTTGGAGAGCGTAGCCATTACAGGCGGCGAGCGAAATGGCAATGTGATCTATGTGAAGGTTCCGTGGACGCAGCCCTATCGCAAGGCAAGCGTGGATCTGGGCATTCAGGTGACAGAGGGCGCGGAGATTGCAAGCGTTACCTGGGCTCCGGCGAATTGGTCGGTAGATCATCCGGAGGCTAATATTGAGGCCAATGGCGATACTGCAAAAATTACCCCCAATGGCCGCGGCATCGGCGCTCGTTCTATGTGGATTACCGTCACTGTCGAGGATGTTTACGGAAATGTTCAGACCGATACGGTGAAGGTGCGCTTCTACAACTGGAACTGGCAGAAATAACACCTGATTTCTTTTCGTAAAATAGGCACACAGGAAAGGTCCCCTGCGGTTGCTGAGCCGCAGGGGATTTTTTCTTTTGGCGCTTTAGCTGCCTGTGCTCTGGCAATGGTCGATCCCGAACCTCCAGCAGACAAGAGCGGTATCCATAAAGCCAAGGCCCGCCAGTAGAGAACGCAGCCCCTTCCACACCGGCTCACCCCAGCCACACAAAACAAATGACGGGTAATAGCACCTTTTATAAGAAAAATTTGTAGATGGATAAAAGGTGATACCCACATAATTTATGTGAGATCGCCGGATTTTCTCTGTAAAGTTCGGCGGATTTTTGTCAGAAATGAAAATTACTATTGTATGGATAAAAATAGAAACTCTGAATTTAAGTGAATATTTTTCACAAAATGCCCTTTTACAAAATTTTTCCTGTATCATAATGGAAAAACCAACCAGGAACAAATCTGTAATGAATGACAAGGAGGGCTTTCCGTGCGAAAATGTCTTTTATGCTGCCTTGGCCTGACCGTCTGCCTCGCCTTTCTTTTTTCCGTCTCTGTTTGTGCAGGCGGCATTTCCGTAGACGGCTATATCCGGCCGGAAGAGTGGGAGGGCGCGCCATTCTCAACGCTTTTTACAAGCGAACAGGAGAGCGGCTGTGCGGTTTCCTACGCCGATTTGCGAACAACTGTGGATGTCCCTTCCAGACGCGTTTATTTTGCGCTGCAGGTCGTCGACGAAGCGTTTACTGGGGAAGGCAGCCGTTCGCGTGTCCATATCAGATTTAGAAATGCGGAGATCACCCTTTCCGCTGAGGGATCGTTTCAAATCTCGGAAAGCGGTCATACCGTGCAAGTGGCTGGTGTGTATCAGAGCGGCAATTATAACCGCGATTACGTCCTGGAAGCGGCAGTCACCACTCCAGGGCCTCTGCCGGGCGGGAGGCTTCCGTTTTCCATATGGTTTACGGATGGAGCAGGATACAGAAGCAAGTCGTGCGAGCTGACGATCGACACAGGAATCCCCGCGGAAACCACATCTGAGGCCCAGGAGACAGTGCCCTCCACAACCGTGCCGCAGTCATACGCTCCGGAACGCACGACGGCAGTGACACCCACCCAGCAGGACAATACGCACATCAGCCTTCCAGCCACCGGAGGCCACTCAACGCACGATGAATCGGGCGCAAATCAAGCTAATAAGGAAACCGGGCGTTTTAATCCCCAGAAGCCTGATGTTTCCCCGAATGTCCATCCGGGGTCAGGGAATATCTCCGCTGGGGGTATCCATTCATCCGGAAAAACAGAAGGGC
>DAWDUP010000105.1:7550-7914 GCA_052346825.1 Candidatus Fimivicinus sp.
CTGCGGGTGTGGAGGAGTCTGCACTCACGTCTCAGGAGATTACGATTCCGGCAACTGGAGAGACAGGGGCCGGATATTGGTCGGCAAAACGGATTGTGGCCTGCACGATTGCAGGGGCTTGTATCCTAGCCGCCGCTCTGTTGTTTGTATTACAAGCGCATAAAAAAGAAAAACAGGCTGAAGCAAAAGAATAGAAATATTTCAGCTCGTCCATAAAGTCTAAGAGAAGAAAGTGCACAAAAAAGCATGGCTTCTGATCGTTTTCGGAACCGGCATCTTTATGCGCCGCTGGGCGCTGACGGAAGGCCAAGGCAGCATAGCGCTTTGCTCACTGCGTGGCTCGTGAGGGGATTTTTTCATCGCG
>DAWDUP010000106.1:0-7875 GCA_052346825.1 Candidatus Fimivicinus sp.
ACGATCGAGTGCTAACAGCGTGGATAATTCGGGGGGGACCGGCATGGAATTGAGTGAACGCAGGCAGCGCATTCTTGCAGCGATTGTCGAGCAGTTTATTGCTTCCGGTGAGCCGGTCGGCTCAAAGGCCCTGTGCAATTTATTCGAAATGTCGATCTCCTCAGCAACCATCCGCAATGAGATGGCGGCGCTCGCGGAGCTTGGGCTGATCGAACAGCCGCATACCTCGGCGGGGCGTATCCCCTCCCATTTGGGCTATCGGTATTATGTTGATCATCTGATGAACTGCCAGGCACTCGGCACAAAGCAGCGGCGTGCACTGGAAGAGAGCATGTCTGCGCACTCCGGGGACCCGGAGCAGATTCTGGAGCAGGCGGGTGAGCTGCTCGCCGAAATAACCAATTGTGCGGCGGTGTCCACCACGCCTACGGATGAATCCGCAGTGATCCGCAAGGTGGATCTGCTCCCAATGGGCGGGCGCACGATCATGCTCGTGCTGGTCACGTCCAATGGTGTGGTGCGCAGCCGGGGCTGCCGCCTTCCGGAGCCGGTTACACCGAACCTGATCGAGACTTTTTACGCTATCACAGAGCACACATTTCTCGGCCGGCCGGTGGCGAATATCAATCTGGTGCTCATCAAAAGGCTCACGCCCCTTCTGGGTGACAATGCGCCGCTGATGCAGCAGATTCTGATCGCGCTGTCGGAGCTCGCGTGGGATGCAGCGAAGGAAGAGATTCTGCTGGAAGGGCAGACCAATCTGCTGCATCACCGGGAGTTTGGCAACAATGCTTATGAGCTGCTCGAATTTTTGGGCAGGGGCGAGCCGATGAGCCAGCTGCTCTCCACGGCGTCGAGCCCCCTGCGAGTGATCATCGGGCGGGAAACGCCGTTTCACGAGCTGGAAAATTCCAGCCTGATCGTGGCGCGCTATACGATTTCCGGCCGGCGCGGCGGCGTGCTGGGCATTATCGGCCCCACGCGCATCGATTATGCGAAGCTGATTCCCAATGTGGAATACCTGACAAAGCTGGTGGGCCGCCTGCTCGGCGAGGTGCTGGGCGAAGAGGGGACAGATATCGGACCGGGGACAGAATAGCGGTACCCGGCGGAAATAAGACGACAAAAGCCAGGAAAGGACGAATTGACTGATGAATACAACGCAGAACGCAGAGCCTGAGAATCAGAAGGCTGAGCAGCCAGAGGAAAACACCGCCCCGGCGCAGGAAGAGGAATCTCCGAAGCGCAAGGAAAAGAAGGAAAAGGGGAAGGATCAGGAGGCTGTAAGGCTTCAGGAACAGCTCGATGCGATGCAGAAGGAATTGGATGCCCAGAAGGACCAATATCTGCGGCTTGCTGCAGAGTACGATAATTTCCGTAAGCGTTCCCAGCGCGAGCGGGAGGCGGCGTTCAACGATTCCAAAGCGGCCGTCCTGACGGAGATCCTGCCTGTGATCGACAATTTTGAACGCGCCGCGCAGAATAAGGAAGCGAGCTACGAAGATTTTCAGAAGGGGATTGACATGACCTTCCAGCAGCTGATGGAAATCTTTACAAAGCTCGGCGCGGAGCCCTTCGGGGAAGCTGGCGAACCATTCGATCCCAATATCCACAATGCGGTAATGCATGTGGAGGATGAAGCGTTCGATGAAAATGTCGTGACGGACGTATTCAGCAAGGGCTATAAGCTTGGCGATCGGGTGCTGCGCCATGCGATGGTCAAGGTAGCAAATTAGCGCGGCACAGGAAGAGGCAAGCAATGGCAATCAGCGGGAAACCGCTTGATCTGATAAATTTAAAAAATTCAACCGATACATTGGGAGGCTGTTAATGATGGCAAAGGTAATTGGTATTGACTTAGGCACAACGAACTCTTGTGTGGCTGTGATCGAAGGCGGTGAGCCTGTTGTGAGTGCAAATGCGGAAGGCGCGCGTACGACGCCGAGCGGGGTGGCGTTTTCCAAGACCGGTGAACGCATGGTCGGCCAGGTTGCAAAGCGCCAGGCCATCACGAATCCGGACCGCACTGTCGCTTCCATTAAGCGGCAGATGGGCTCTGATTACCATGTGAAGATCGACGACAAGAAATTTACGCCGCAGGAAATCTCCGCAATGATCCTGCAGAAGCTGAAGACGGACGCTGAGGCCTATCTGGGCGACAAGGTAACGGAGGCCGTCATCACGGTTCCGGCATATTTCACCGATTCCCAGCGCCAGGCGACCAAGGATGCGGGTAAGATTGCGGGCCTGGAGGTAAAACGCATCATCAACGAGCCGACGGCGGCTGCACTTGCCTACGGCATCGATAAGGAAACCGACCAGAAGGTCATGGTTTACGACTTGGGCGGCGGCACGTTCGACGTGTCCATCATCGAGATGGGCGACGGTGTGCAGGAAGTGCTCGCCACGGCTGGCAACAACCATCTCGGCGGAGACGATTTCGACCAGCGCATTATTGACTGGATGGCCGACAACTTCAAGAAGGAGCAGGGCGTCGATCTGCGCGGAGACAAGATGGCCATGCAGCGCCTGAAGGAAGCGGCGGAAAAGGCCAAGATTGAGCTGTCCGGCGTGACAACCTCGAATATCAGCCTGCCCTTCATCACGGCGGATGCGACCGGCCCGAAGCACTTGGAAGCGACGCTGACCCGCGCAAAATTCAATGAACTAACCGCAGACCTCGTGGAAAGCACGATGGGCCCGGTTCGTCAGGCGATGTCTGACTCCGGCTTGAAAACCGGCGAGATCGATAAGGTCCTTATGGTGGGCGGCTCTTCCCGTATCCCGGCGGTACAGGAAGCAATTCAGAAATTTATGGGTAAGGAGCCCTTCAAGGGTATCAACCCTGATGAATGCGTCGCCATCGGCGCCGCACTGCAGGCGGGCGTGCTTGGCGGCGAGGTCAAGGGCCTGCTGCTGCTCGACGTAACGCCCCTGTCTCTCGGCATCGAAACCATGGGCGGCATCAATACGAAGATTATTGAGCGCAATTCCACCATCCCGATTAAAAAGAGCCAGATTTTCTCCACCGCCGCAGACAACCAGCCCTCCGTTGAGGTCCATGTGCTGCAGGGTGAGCGCGAGATGGCGAAAGATAACAAGACTCTCGGCGTATTCCATCTTGACGGGATTCTTCCGGCCCGCCGCGGCGTGCCGCAGATTGAGGTCACGTTTGACATCGATGCAAACGGTATCGTCCATGTTTCCGCAAAGGATCTCGGCACCGGCAAAGAGCAGTCCATTTCCATCACCTCCTCGACCAATATGTCGAAGGATGATATCGAAAAGGCCGTCAAGGAAGCTGAGCGGTATGCGGAAGAGGATAAGCAGCGCCGCGAGGAAATCGATACGCGCAACAATGCCGACCAGCTCGTTTACCAGTGCGAAAAAGTGATCAATGAAGAAGGCAGCAAATTCCCGGAGGCCGACAAGAAGGATCTTCAGGAGAAGATGGACGCATTAAAGGAAGCGCTGAAGGGCCAGGATCTCAACCTCATCAAATCCCGCCAGGAAGAGCTGACGAAGAAGTTCTATGAAATTTCGGAGACGCTCTATAAGGCTGCGCAGCCTGAAGCGGGCGCGCAGGGGCCTGACAATGCGGCCGGCCAGCAGACGGCGGGCCCGGATGCCAACGGTTACTATGAGGCGAATTATACGGACGTTACGGATGACGACAGCAAAAAATAAACGTAGCTGCTCATAGCCTTTCTCTGCAACCTCAGGCGGAACTCCCGCCTGAGGTTGCGGGCGGATATAGCGAAACGGAACAGCGCTGCAATATGCGCAAGGTGGCTGTAACATAGAGATTCGGTGGGAAGAAGGCATATCCGCCGGAAACGTTAAAAGATGGGGCTGGGCCCCTTTATTGTAGGCAGGGCATGGCAATACACGGAGGGCCTGAGCCCCTGAAAGGAGCGTTTTACTTGCCGGAAAAGCGAGATTATTACGAGGTCCTGGGCGTCAGCAAAAATGCGACGGAGGACGAGATCAAAAAAGCCTATCGCCAATTGGCGAAAAAATACCATCCGGACTTGAATCCGGGTGATAAAACAGCCGAAGCGAAGTTTAAAGAGGCCAACGAAGCCTATGAAGTGCTTTCCGACAGCGAGAAAAAGGCGCGTTACGACCAGTTTGGTCATGCAGGCGTAGACCCGAATTACGGTGCGGGAGGGCCTGGCGGCGCAGGCGGCTTTGACTTCGATTTTGGGGATATTTTCAGCAGCTTCTTCGGCGGCTCTGGCTTCGGCGGCTTTGGCGGAGGGCATACAAATCCCAATGCGCCGCAGCGCGGCAGCGACAATTCAACGAGCATCACCATTTCGTTTGAAGAGGCGGCAAAGGGCTGCAAGCGCACGATCGAGACGATGCGTGTAGAGGTTTGCGACGAATGCGGCGGCTCGGGTGCTGCGAAAGGCTCTTCGCCCCAGACCTGCCCGGAATGTAACGGGCGTGGTCAGGTCAGCTCCCAGCAGCGCACGCCGTTCGGCGTGATTTCCACCTCCAAGGTCTGCCCACGCTGCAACGGAAAGGGTACCGTCATCCAGAAGCCCTGCTCCAAATGCCGCGGCAGCGGCCATATCCGGAAGGCTCACAAGGTGGAGGTCAGCATCCCGGCGGGTATTGACGACCGCCAGATCGTCAATATCCGCGGGCAGGGCAATGCGGGCCTCAACGGTGGACCGGCCGGCGACCTGCGCGTGGCGGTCAATGTCCGCCCCCATCCCTTCTTTGAGCGCGACGGTTACGACGTGTGGTGTGATGTGAACGTATCGTTTGCACAGGCGGCGCTCGGCGCGGAGCTCCAGGTGCCGACGTTGGACGGAAAGGTAAAGTACGAAATGCCCAAGGGCACTCAGCCCGGCACAGTCTTCAAGCTGCGCGACAAGGGCATTCAGAATCTCAACGGACGCGGCCGGGGCGATCAGCTTGTGCGCATTCTCGTGCAGGTGCCGACTGAACTCAATGCTCGTCAGAGAGAGCTGCTGCGCGAATTCGAGGAGGCATCCGGGAGCCGGCCAAGCGGCGGGAATGACCCGCAGGCAGATCATTCGGAAGGGCATAAAAGCTTTTTCGATAAAATAAAGGATAATATCAATAAAGAAAAGGATAAATAAGGGGATCCCTTCCCGCGCGCTGATCCGTTTATTCCGGAAAGGCGGGCGGGATTTTTATGATTCAGCGTTCAATTATGGTATAGAAAGGGGCGGTTTTGTGCAGTTGTTTGCCTGCCCGGTGTGTATGTGCTGGCTGGAGAAGGAGGAAAAACGCTACATCTGCCCGAATGGGCACAGTTTCGATCTTGCGAAGGAGGGCTACGTCCATCTGCTGCCCTCCAACCGGATGCACACAAGGCTCCCCGGGGATGGGAAGGAGATGCTGACGGCCCGCCGCCGGATTCTCGATGCAGGTTATTATGAGCCGTTCAGCGATTGTCTCAATGTGCTTATCCGGAAGCTGACGGTCGGGATGGAAAAGCCGGTCATCTTGGATGCTGGCTGCGGCGAGGGCTATTACACGGGCAGGCTGCAAAGAGCCCTGTGCGGCAGCGGAACAGACGCACAGGTGGCTGGTTTTGATATTTCAAAAATCGCCGTACGCATGGCGGCAAAGCGCTATCCCGGTTTAGAGCTTGCCGTAGGGAGCATTTTTCATATGCCGGTCGTAAATTGTGCGGCGGACTGCCTGGTGAGCATTTTTGCGCCGATCGTTCCAGAGGAATTTGCACGTGTGGTAAAGCCGGGCGGGACTCTAGTCCTGGCAGTGGCAGCTCCGCGCCATCTCTATCAGCTCAAGGAGGCCGTGTATGAGCATCCTTATGAGAATGAGATAAAGGATACGTCATATAAAGGCTTTCTATTACTGGAGCGCATCCCGGTGCGCGGAGAGATTACGCTGGAGAGTGCCGGAGCGGTTAGCGATTTATTTACCATGACGCCATACCATTGGAAAACATCCTCCGGAGACAAGGAGAAGCTGAAAGCGCTGGGAAAGCTGACGACGGAGATCGGATTTGACTTTTTATGCTATCGGCGGCAGAATGCCTGATTTTTTCATGCTCAAAGGGACCAGAATTTCCGGTCCAAGCTCCTGTATTGAACTGCTTCAGCGAGGTGTTCCTGTGTGACTTCATCCGAACCGGCAAGGTCTGCGATCGTGCGCGCTACACGCAGCACTTTATCATAGGCGCGTGCGGACAGACCAAGCTTCTCAAACGCCTTTTCGAGCAGGGCGGAGGCCCCGGCGGTGAGGGTGCAGAATTGCCGTGTCTGTGCGGAGGACATGTGCGCGTTGCAGGAAATTCCTGCCCCCCGCAATCGTTTTGCCTGAAGCGCGCGCGCCTTGCCGACCCGCTCCCGGATGGCGGAGGAAGGCTCGGCATTTGCCGTGTCGGACAGCTGCTGAAAGTCCACGGGAGGGACTTCAATATGGATGTCAAGCCGGTCGAGCAAAGGGCCGGATACGCGGGATAGATAACGCGCGGGGGCGTTCGGCGGGCAGGTACAGTGCCGGACCGGATGGCCGAAATAGCCGCAAGGGCAGGGATTCATTGCGCAGACGAGCATTACGCGGCAGGGATAGGAGAAAGTGCCCGCGACGCGGGAGATCGTGACCGTTCCATCCTCAATGGGTTGGCGCATTGCCTCCATCGCTGCGCGCGTGAATTCCGGCAGCTCATCGAGAAAGAGCACGCCGTTGTGCGCGAGCGAAATTTCCCCCGGATGCGGCACGGTGCCGCCGCCAGATAGGCCTGCGGAGGAAACGGTATGGTGCGGCGAGCGGAAGGGCCGCGCCCGGATCAGGGAGATCCCTGCAGGGAGGGCCCCTGCCACAGAATAGAGCTTCGTGGTCTCCAGCGCCTCCTCCTCATTCATGTCGGGCAAGATGGAGGGGATCCGCTTGGCCAACATGCTTTTCCCGGAGCCGGGTGGGCCGATCATCATCACATTGTGCCCGCCTGCAGCCGCGACCTCCAGCGCCCGCTTCGCCCCGAGCTGGCCGCGCACATCGGCAAAGTCCGGAAGTCCAGGCGGGGATTCATAGGCCTTGAAATGGAGCGGCGTAACGGGTGTGATCATTTCCTGCCCGCGCAGATGGGCAAGCAATTGCGTCACATGCGCCACAGGATACACGCTGATTCCGGTCACCGACGCACCTTCTGCCGCATTATCGGCAGGAATGAAAACACTTTGGATTCCCCTCTTTTTTGCCTCCAGAAGCATGGGCAGCACGCCGTTTATCCGGCGGACTCCGCCGCCTAGGGAAAGCTCGCCCAGAAAGGCGGAGCCGGAGAGTTCCGCGGTGATCTGGCGAGTCGCGCTGAGCAGGGCAATAAGGATGGGCAGATCATAGAGAGGCCCTTCCTTGCGGATGTCCGCCGGCGCAAGATTGATGGTGATGCGGGATACCGGAAAGTCCATGCCGCAGTTTTTGATGGACGAACGGACCCTCTCTCTCGCTTCGCTGACCGCTGTGTCCGGCAGGCCCACGATATCAAAACGCGGAAGGCCACCGGAGAGGTCGCACTCGGTTTCTACCAGAAAGGTCTCCATACCGAAGAGGCCGAGACTGTGTACAGATGTAAACATAATTTAGTTTTCCCCCCATCCTTAGGAAATTTAATGTAAAAATAAGTATTATTATACAGTTATATATAATTATACACTTATTTTGGGCGAAAAACAATCTTTACGCGCCGCTTTGCCGCGTTGACAGAAAACCGTATAAGGGGTAAAATAAAACCGTCTATGGCCGATGAGCGGATTGCGGGCAGGCTTTTCTCAACCCGTGGAGGAGATGATCTGCACTGCCCGACAGTTCACCTGTGCCCAGAGGCCTCTAGTTTGTAATTCACAAGAACAGATAGGAAAAGCGGGG
>DAWDUP010000107.1:0-7512 GCA_052346825.1 Candidatus Fimivicinus sp.
CTTTCACTTTGCCCTCAAGGACGTAGTTAAATTCCTGACCGCCGTGAATAACGAGCGGGGGTTCTTTATCCTGAACTTCCAGGGTTACCAGCATGGGCTCCATGCTGCGATGCATAAAATTAAAGGCGAGACTCTCAAACTGATAGCCTTCATAGCGGTCAACAGAGACGCCTTCTCCCTTGCGTACGACCGTATGGACATTCATGCGCGGGGTGTCCCCCGTGAGCAGAACAGTGCAGTCCGTGCCGAGGATACTGGCGATTTCATATAGGGTGCTGACGGGAATGTCCTGTTCGCCGCTCTCATACCGCTGATATTCGTCCGGCGTGACGCCAAGCTTCTCCGCTACCTCAATGGTGGATAGGTCGAGAATCTCTCTCAACTCCCGTATTCTCTTTGGAATTTGCAACAGCTCCGGATTCATACGGACACTTCCTTTCAATCAGTCATTTTTAGTAGCGCACCAAGCCGGGGCAACATGCCAAACCATGCGGCCATCCTTGTAGCGTACCGGACTGTTTCTCATCATTATACTGCAAAAAGGGGAGCGTTTCAACGATTTGATGTAAAAAAGCGAATGCCGCCCTCGAAAAACGGTGGGCGGCATAAATAATTTTATAAAATGATAATGGCCACAATGAGCAACAGAGCAAAGGCCGTTGCTCCCACATCCATGACAGGGATACACATAAGCTCTATCCTACGAAGAAGCGAGCAACTATTTTTTATTCCAGATCATCCAGCGTCAGTGCATAGCCCGGCAGAAATTCTTTCAGAAAGCATTCCGCCTCCGGCAGCTCCATCGAATGGACGGCCTGTAATAAAGCGTCCTTCGCACGGCTGAATTCCCGGTTGCCGGCCTTTTCCTCCTCCATGCACTTTGCAAGAGCGCTGATCTTATCCGCCGCCTTGACGAGCGTCCAGAGCTGCGCGTCCTCCTCCTTTGGAAAGAAAAAGGCCTCATAATCCGGGCGCATATCCTCCGGCAGCATTTTTACGAGCCGCGCGCAGGCGGAATCCTCGACCGCCCTGTAAGCTGCGCGAATTTCAGGGCTGTGATATTTGACAGGCGTGGGTAAATCGCCGGTGAGCGTTTCCGGCAAGTCGTGATAAAGCCCCAGAAGCGCGGCGCGGGCGGCATCCGCCTGCCCGCCGAAGCGCTGGTTGCGCAGCACTGCGAGCGCGTGCGCGATAACGGCGACCTCATGGGCATGCTCTGTGATATTCTCCTGTTGCGTGTTGCGCATGAGCGCCCAGCGATCGATATATTTCATGCGGGAAACCATGGCGAAAAAATGACAGGCCATCGGAGTGCACCTCCTTGCGGATGATGGAAACGAGAGCAGCGGAAACGGGTTATTGCGCTGCGTTGCTGCTGAGCACCACGCCGCGCTCCGCGTCGAGCGTGACTACTGCGCCGGTACGCAGGACATGCGTCGCATTCTGCGCGCCGATGATGACGGGAATGTCGAGGCTCAGGCCCACAATCGCCGCATGGGAATTCATCCCGTCCTGCTGCGTGATGATACCGCCTGCGCGCTTGAGCAGCGGAAGCATATCGTTGGTCGTTTGGTCGACAACGAGGATGTCCCCGTCGCGGAATTCCATCTGCGCCTGCCGGGCGGTCTCACAGACGCACAGACGCGCGCAGATCTTTTTCTTCGTTACGCTGCGGCCGGTGGCCAGAATATGGCCGACGACCTGGACCTTCATCATATTGGTTGTGCCGGAAATACCGAGCGGTACGCCCGCTGTAATGGCAACCAGCTCGCCGCTTTTAACGAGACCTGCATATTCGGCGGAATCGACGGCATGATGAAACAGGTCGTCTGTGGACGCTTTTTCCTCGATCAACAGGGGCGTAACGCCCCATGAGAGATTCAGCTGGCGACAGACGCGCGTATCCATGCTGAAGCCGATGATCGGGCAATTCGGGCGGAATTTGGAAATCATGCGCGCCGTTTTACCGGATTTTGTCACAGTGATAATCGCCGCTGCACCGAGGTCGTGCGCCGTGGTACAGGTGGCGTGGGAGATGGCTGTGGTGACGTCGGGATTCGTATCCACCTCTCGTAGCTTAAAGCGCTTGATATAGTCGATATCCTGCTCCGTACGCTCCGCGATGCGGGCCATTGTACGCACCGCCTCCACAGGATACTGTCCCGCGGCAGTTTCGCCGGAAAGCATGATCGCGCTTGTGCCATCGTAGATCGCATTGGCAACGTCCGTTGCCTCCGCACGGGTCGGCCGGGGATTTTTGATCATGGATTCGAGCATCTGCGTGGCGGTGATGACCTGCTTGCCTGCGTTATAGACCTTTTTAATGATCATTTTCTGCAGAACCGGTACCTCCTCAAACGGGATTTCTACGCCCATATCACCGCGGGCAACCATAATGCCATCTGACACACGCAGAATTTGGTCAATGTTTTCAACGCCCTCCTGATTCTCGATCTTTGAGATGATATTGACGCCATGGCAGTGGTATTCGTCAAAAATTTTCCGGATTTCGAGCACGTCGTCGGACGTGCGGACAAAGGAGGCGGCGATAAAATCAAAACCGTTTTGAATGCCGAAAATGATATCCTCCCGGTCGCGCTCGCTGATAAAAGGCATGGAAAGATGGACGTTTGGAACGTTTACGCCCTTATTATCGGAGATAAAGCCATCGTTCTGCACACGGCAGACGATGTCCCCGTCACAGATACTGCGGACAGTAAGCTCGATGAGGCCGTCATCGAGCAAAATGGTGGAGCCTTCCCGCACGTCGCTTGCAAGCTCCGGGAAGCTGATCGAGGCCTGTGTTTCATCCCCCTCGATGGGCTTTGCACGCAGAGTAAAGGCGGTCCCCTTCTTCAGCAGAGCCTTCCCGTTTTTAAAGGTGCCGAGGCGGATTTCAGGGCCTTTGGTATCGAGCATGGTGGCAACGGGAAGATCCAGCTCCTCCCGCAGGCAAATGATCCGATCTAGCATCTTTTTATGCATTTCATGGTTCCCATGCGAGAAATTAAACCGGGCGACGGCCATGCCAGAGCGCATCATCTCCCGCAGAACCCTGTCGTCTTCTGTGGCGGGCCCCATGGTACAGACAATTTTGGTCTTTCTCATCAAGAACATCTCCTTTTCAGAAGGAAGCGGCCCCCTTGGGCGGGCGCTTCCGACAGGAAGAAAAAAGATTCAACTCTTCCCCCATGATAGTTTAGCACACGGCAGGCACTCTCCACAAGGAGTAGAATTCCCAAAACCAGGGCTCCAATCCCTCCCTTTTTTGTGGGCGATTGCTTCTGGGCGAACAGAAAAAAATAGCCGCAGGTTGCTCGTTATGTCGCCTTCCCATGTCACTGGCATGCAATGGATCTCTCGCTATCGGTCCATCCTGCAACGTAATAAAAAGCATCCGCCGCACAACAGTGTGTTGTGCGGCGGATAGCCGTCCCTTTTGCTCGGTGATTTTAGGAAAAGAGAGATTACAGAACGTAAATTCGTACCTGTCTTGCGCCCCAGCGACAGGCTTCCTCATACGAATGCATATACAGGTCGACGGTGAACGTCTTCTGCTGCACGAATCCACCGGTGTCTGCCGCGATCGCATAACCGTAGACATATTGGCCGTCGATCGATACGATCCACATTTCCGTTCCGTAGGGGAATTGCTTGGGGTCTACCGCGATGTGCCCCGGCATGGGTTTGCGCCCGGAGGCGGTGCCCCAGCCGCCGGAATAAGCGGCCGCCTTGCCATCGACGATTTTCTTGTACTTGGTCGGTACGCCGTTTTGATCGAGCTTCACATAGGAGGGAATCTCCAGATCTGAAATCGGCGTTAGACCATTTTTCAGCTTAATTTTGGTAATGCGGCGAAGCGTGCCGACGAGCGTTTTTTGGTTAACCGCTTCCTTAAGGACCTTTTCGGAGTCAACTGTGGTTTTCACAAGCTTACCGTTGACATAGCGATCCTTGTAGGTGACCTCCCGCTCGCCGTTCTCGCCCTTTTGCACGACTTTGCGCTGATCCGTATACATGGAGACGCTCTTCTCTGTAATCTTTTCAAAGGCGATCGTCTCTGTTTGCGTGCGCAGCTGATACTCCACACGGTCCACACGGATCTCCATGCCCTCTGTCACGGGCTGATCTTTTGCGGGTGTGCTCTCATCGTCTTCATCCATCGATACACCTGCCGCATGGATTGCCTCTTCCACGGTACCGCCGACCACTTCGATTTCCGTGGTTTTGCCGTCCGCCGTCACCTTGACCGGAAAAGCAACCTGTACGCAGATGGACATGCCTTCTTCGAGCGGCGTATCCTTGGAGAAGTTGAGCACATCGGATTTTTTCAAGGTCATTCCGGATTTTGCAACAGCATCGGCTACCGTTCCCGCCGCTACGATTGCTTTGGTAAACGCCTCTCCGTCGCTGACGGTTACGTTCTTGGCGCGGTAAATGGTAATCGTGCTGTCCTCACCACTGATGAAATCGGAAAGATCGACTTTGTCGTCGGCCCCGACTTCCACTTCAGCCTGTTCCAGAATAGCGTTTGCGTCACTACGCGTTGTAATCACCGAGCGCACCTGGCCGTCGTCTACAACGGTAACCGTGTAGGTGGCGGTGGCGGCAGCAAATACGGTCCCTGCACAGAATACTGCAAGCAAAACAGTTGCAATGATTCTGGAGCGAATGGAACGCGCATATGCCGCTAGCTCCTTACATTTGTCAATCATTCAATTGCTCCTTTACTGACTGGGTATTATTACGTAATAGAACAATAAAAGCCCAGCTTCGTATTCTCGCTTGTGACGCTGAACATTATATGCACCTGATTGTAAGATGTCAAATTCTCGTCAAGTTCAATTTTGTATATTATGCACAATCTGATTTTTAAAAATATTTCTAAATTCTCTGAAAAAACCTCAAAAAGCCAATTTTTTAAGCTTTTACTTGAAGGCAAAATTCAGGTTTTTTGTAAAAATTCGAAAAAGTTACAAACGGTTACAAACGAGTAACAAAACGTTAAAAAATACGTGTTTTCAATAGAAATCGAACCGTTTCACGCTTTCTCAATTGCCCTTCAAAAGCAAAGGGAATCTTCCCCCTCAGACTCCGTATCAGTTATATTGATTGAGCTTTAAATAAAGCTCCCGAATAAAGAAGCACCTTTTCTATGGATTGCATAAAAAGCTGCGTTCTGTGATAAAAACGCCACGAATCATGATTGGAAAAACTGGCTTTCTCTATTTGAGGATTTTTACCGTAACATATAAAGAAATTGAGCGGATTACAAGTCGTTCCGTTTTTACCCGATAATGGTCTACAGTTTTTATCTTTTTCTATATGAAAGCGCCCATATCATAGATAAATTTAACCAAATTTTAAGGCCATCACAGAAAAAATCATTGATTTATGCTATTTAACGTGATAAAATAATCCAGTATTCTGTCTCTGGAATAATATGGGGGGCGGTGTATGCGCATGCGCGTAAACGTTTACGATCATACCGGCTCTTCCTTCGGCCGGCGCACTGGGAAAACATAAAGCTCTGTTTCCTGGAAAATAAGGTCGGGCTTTTTTCGGAGCAGTTTCCGGATGCGCAATTGATAACTTTGATACGGATTCTAGGCACGACAGGGCCATGATGGACATTTCAAAACCTATATTTGCTTTAATTCGAATAAAAATTCAAATCAAATAGGAGGAATGTAAATGGGAAAATTAAACGAATTTCTGAACCGTAAGATTATCCAGAAGGATGTCGGCGAGGAAACCTTTCTGACCTGGAAGGAAACAATTTCTTATGCGCTGGGCAGAGGTGCGCAGGGCATGAGCACGAGCATGACCAGCTCTAAGTATATCAATTACTTTTTGACGAATGTGCTCTTTCGAAAAATTCCAGGAGAACAGGCCCTTTCTATCGCGTCCAACATCCGATTTTTCTGCGGGATCTTTGATGCGATCAACGATCCCATCATGGGGATTCTGGTGGATCGCACCCGCACGAAGGACGGCCAGATGCGTCCCTATATCAAATGGGCCCCTTGGTTTGTGTCGCTTGTGATGATCCTGTTCTTTATCGGCAGTGCAAATGCCCCTCTGGTCTTCAACGTCATTTACACGACTATTTTGTTTGTAGGTCTTGATATTACTTATACGGCCTTCGATATTCCCATGGGAGCGCTGGCATTCTCTATTACGCCGAGCGGTATTGAGCGCACGAAGCTCTTTGGCGTCAGCTCCATCGTCCGCTCTGTAGTGGGAGCGCTCCCGCAGGTGTTTGTCGCCGCTGCAGCATGGCTCCCTTACTTTAACGACCATACGCCTCAGGCATATTTGACAAGCGCCACCGTTTCTGCGATTGGAATTATTTTCCTGACCCGCTTGACCTTCCGTAATACCAGAGAGCGTGCGGAGCACAGAGAAGACGTCCCTTCTGTGAAAGAATGCTTTGCCCTGCTGTTTCAAAACAGACCTCTGTTGATGCTGTTTCTGGGGAATATTTTCTTTGTGCTCTGCAAAATTGCAGAGCAGGTTTCCTTCTATTTCGTTGCAGACCTGATGTTTAACCGCAAATATAATGTTGTGATCGACGTGATCAAATTCCCCGGCTTTCTCCTTGCGGGCATCCTGGTGCCCATGCTCATTGAAAAGGCCGGCCGGAAGGCGGATTCCAGAAAATTTTACCAGCTCTGCTGTGTGAGCGCGATCGTGATCCACGCACTCTTCGCCGTTGTGACCTACCGTGGCCTGATGCTCAAGGGGCCCGGCACCTCCGTTTCCCTCCTGACGGGAATCTTCATCGTTCTATTTACAGGCCTCACCACTATCCCACTGGAATTTAAAAACTTGATTCAAAAAGAGATGGAAGCGGAAACGGTCGACTACATCGAGTGGAAAACCGGCAGGCGTGTGGAAGGGATTATGCTATCCATTATGAGTTTTACCGGTAAAATTGAAAACACCTTCTCCTCCTCCATTGGCCTCGCCATCCTCGGGTGGACTGGTTATGTCAATCATGCAGAGGGCAGCATCGCGCAAAATGATCCGACAAATTGGGCCCTGTTCCTGATGACCACCATCGTGCCCGCCGTCGGCTATCTGCTTATGCTCGTTTCTATCCACTTCTATAATATTACCGGCAAAGGCCATCACAAGATGATGCAGGATATCATGGAGGCCAGGGCCGCCCGGAAGGAAGAACAGCAAGCTGCCGCACCCGTGCAGACTCTGCCGGAACATTAAAAAGTGTAGCCGGGCCGCCTATTGGCTGCCCGGTATTTTTAGGTGAGCCCATAATAAAACGAAAGAATCACATTACCATGGCGAAGGCGCTTAAGCTTGCTTTCATTGCGGATATCGGCCGCTGCCATCACTCTTTAAGACGGCTTAACCTCGCACGCGTGATTGATAAAGCACACCCTGCTCACCGATTTTATCTATGACGGCAGTGAGATTGATGCTCAGCAGGCGACAATATCAGCATCAATCCATTTGTTGCTCCCTTTCATCAAGCAGCATAAGATGAAC
>DAWDUP010000108.1:0-2304 GCA_052346825.1 Candidatus Fimivicinus sp.
TCCCAAGCTTCCCCACGGTCAGGCGGCCGTCGGAGGCACCACGCGGTTTTTAACTATCATTAATGAATAACGAAACGGATGCGGCGGACGGATGCGCCTGGTACGTGCCGGCTGCCCATCAAGAAAGGACTGTTCTGAACTTATGGACGAAATCATTAAACGCTACTGTCCACGGATCGAATTCGATTCGTATGAGGATATGAGGGAAAATTTCACGATCGACGTTCCGGAGGACTTTAACTTTGGCTTTGATGTGGTGGATGCCTGGGCGGAGCTTGAGCCGGAAAAGCAGGCGCTGCTCTGGACCAACGATGCGGGCGCTATGAAGCGCTTCTCCTTTGCTGAGATGAAGGCTGGCAGCAACCGCGCGGCCAACTTTTTCAAATCCAAAGGCATCCGCAAGGGCGACTATGTCATGTTGATTTTAAAACAGCGCCCGGAGGTCTGGATGTGCTTTACAGCGTTACATAAAATCGGTGCGGTGGTCATCCCCGCCTCCTTCCAGCTCACCCCGCACGACCTCGTTTACCGCCTGAACGCGGCGGGCGTGAAAATGCTCATCACGGTGGACGACGCGGACATCATCCAGCACTGCGAGGACTCCCTGCCGCAGTGCCCGACCGTGAAAACCTTTGCCGTGCTCGGTTCGCATATTCCGCAAAATGCCATTGACTTTGCAAAGGCTCTTTCCGAGCAAAGCGACGTTTTTGAGCGTCCGACAGGCGACGACGCCACCAAGGTTACGGATACCATGCTGCTCTATTTCTCCTCCGGCACGACTGGCATGCCGAAGATGGTGCGCCACGATTACTCCCATCCGCTTGGCCAAATCACGACCGCGCGCTTTTGGCAGTGCGTCAAGGAAAACCGCGTCCATCTCACGCAGACCGACTCCGGCTGGGCGAAATTTGCCTGGGGTAAAATCTATGGCCAGTGGATCTGCGGCGCCTGCATTGGCGCATACGACACGGAGAAATTCACGCCGCACGGCATGCTGGAGGCCATTCAGCGGTTGCGCCCCTGCACCTTCTGCGCACCGGCGACAATTTACCGCTTCTTAATCAAAGAGGATCTGACAAAATACGATTTTAGCTTCATTGAACATGCCTCCCTTGCAGGTGAGCCGCTCAATCCCGAGGTATTCAACCAGATCGAGCGTCAAACAGGCCTGCGGATTCACGAGGGCTTCGGCCAATCCGAAACCTCAGTCCTGCTCGCCAATTTCCCGTGGATGGAAATCCGCCCCGGCTCGATGGGTAAGCCCGCTCCGATCTACGAGATCGATTTGCTCGATGAGGATGGCAATTCCTGTGAGGACGGCATCGTCGGCTCCATCTGCATCAAGAATACGGATAAAAAGCATCCGACTGGTCTATTCCGCGAATATTGGAAGGATCCCGACGCGATGGCACGCTCCTGGAAAAACGGTGTTTACAACACAGGCGACACCGCCTGGCGCGACGCGGACGGCTATTACTGGTTTGTAGGGCGCAATGACGACGTCATTAAGTGCTCCGGCTACCGCATCGGGCCGTTTGAGGTGGAAAGCGCCCTCATGGAGCATCCCTCCGTGCTCGAATGCGCCATCACCGCCGTGCCGGATCCAGTGCGCGGCCAAGTCGTCAAGGCGACGATTGTGCTTGCGCACGGCTATGAGCCGAGCGGCGAGCTGGTCAGAGAATTACAGAATCACGTCAAGCACGCGACGGCGCCGTATAAATATCCGCGCGTGGTGGAGTTTGTCGACGAGCTCCCCAAGACGACGAGCGGCAAAATTATGCGCACGGCCATCCGCGCGCACGATATGCAGAAGCTGCAGGAGCAACAGAAGTAACACCTTTTTTGAATTAAAATGAAAATAAAAAGCTGGCGCGCCGGAAATGCGTTTTTTCACATTTTCCGGCGCGCCAACCTGTTGAAAAAGCCAAGTTTATGAAAAAGTATATTAAGAAAGAAAAATGGCAGGCGATCTATGGCCGCCAGGCTGAACAGTAGCTCTTATACATCCGCATCAGGTCTGCTCAGCCTATCGAAAAAGGGATATCATTTCGTTAAAATGCCAAGAACAATTTCGTAACAATTCTGCGTTACGCGTGCCTTTTTGAGTGCCTCGGCAAGGGAAGAAGGAATTGGAACGTGCTCACATTGGCACCGGTTGGCTACCAAGCCATGGCAGTGACGATGTATTTTTGATGAATTTGTTATCAGGCAGTGGTAGAGGCCTCTGGATGCTCCCAGGTGAAATTGAACTCTGTGCGGATTTCCAAGATACAGCTGAAGTTGATCTGACCGGCGGATGCAAGC
>DAWDUP010000108.1:2314-3153 GCA_052346825.1 Candidatus Fimivicinus sp.
CCTGTTGCCTGTGCATTGAGCTTTATCCGCTTGTTATAGACCAGTTTCTGAATTTCATCATTGGTGCGGTCGATTTCACAGGTAATGGTGGAATCGATAAAATGGATGCTGTAGTCTCCGAGTTGCATATAATCCTTAGCATTCTGGAATTCTGTCTCAATCGCGGCACGGTCCTCCATATCGAAAGCCTTTCCGTGGCGGCTCGTCAGAGGGGCAGGTTCTGCCTCTTCATTGAAGAAAATCGTAATTTGATAAAGACCGTCTTCCTGAAGGCATTGTGCATAACGGATGTCGGAAAGGGTTAGCTGACTGGCCCACTCCTGGCCGGATACCGGCATCACCTCCGCAAGCTTTTTTCCATCTTTCGAGGAGACGCTAGTTTTGTTGAGCATGAGCTGCTTGAGCGTGGGGACAAGGTTTGCCAACGTTTGATTGGAGGTCTCCACATCGGAGACTTTTGGCTCTTTGGACATTGTAAATTCCGGGCTGATCTTTTTGGTGTCGTTGACCAGACGGTTAAAATAAGCCAGCACCTCCGCATTGGCTGTGGGCATTTTTGTCTTGCTGATGATGGGAGGCTGTGTCGTCGTTTCCTCCCCTGTCTGTAGGCCGTTGCAGGCAGTGAGCGAAAAGACGAGCGCCAAGGCGGAAAGCAGCGCAATGAGCTTAAGAATGGATGGATTCATTTTCGTTTCCCCTTTCCTCTGTCAGCCGTACAATGGACACGGCGGCATGTATCACAGAAAATGTGATTTTAGTTAAAGCAATTATATCACATTTGCCCATAGATTCACAATATCAATTTTTAAAAAGCAGATTTATATTTAAATTCGGTTTTA
>DAWDUP010000108.1:3179-6259 GCA_052346825.1 Candidatus Fimivicinus sp.
GAAACGGCCCGCAACCATTTTCGGTTACGGGCCGTTTCCATATGTATAAGGGGGTAAAAGAAGATGGCAAAGTGAAAAAATTACTTTTCCTCCGCCTGCTTGGAGTACTTGGTTTTATAGATAAAACGCATCAGGCGGGTTTCAATTGCGTTGATGGGCTTCGCGGTGTTAAACAGGGCGGCGCCCAGCATGGTCTTGCACCCCTTATCCATGACCATTTCTGTGGCCTGTGCATCGCTTTTGGTCGGACCGCAGCAGAGCGCGCCGTTATCCTTGAGCAGAACGGCGTCGCGTCCCTTAAGCGCTTTAACGACCTTTTTAGACATTTTCATCGTGCTGGACGGATTAAAGACCGTGCAGCGCACAGTAGCGCCCGCAATCTGGGCGAAATCGTCAAGCAGTGGCTTCATCGTGCGGCCTAGCTTAGACGCCGCCATAATGTCGGGCTGCTGCGAATGGATGATATAATTGATTCCCGCCCGCTTTGCATAAATCGCGCGGTGCATATCGGCCTCGGGGATGCAGGCCATCTCGTCTCCGGCAATCTGGCCGGTAGCAATTTCGACGCGGACGACCTTGTCGCTGCCCACTTGGGTTAGGTTGCACATGGCGCCGTCGCGTTCGCTTTCATAAGCGGTGACCGGCGCGGCAGTCCCGCCTTTTTTGCCGATGGTTTCGATTACATATTCATGGATTTCATCGAAGGTATCGATTACCTTTCCAGTCACCTCGCGGTAACGCTCCATGATATGCCTGGCACAGACCTTTTCGAGCTCAGATGCAACAGCGAACGCCTCTTCATAATCCTTGCCCATGCACACGGCACCGTGATGCGCCATGATGACGGCCTTGCTATCGGAGCGCTCGATGGCAGCGATGACTCCCTTGCGCAGCTTGCCCGTCCCGGGCAGGCCATAGGCCGCCATCGGGACGTGGTCGCCAATGATGGCAGCGCTTTCGGGAGCGATATTGTTGATATCAAAGCCCAAGGGGCTAACGATGCTGGCGTTTACCTGATGCGTGTGGATGACGAAATGAACGTCGGGGCGCAGTTGATAGGCAGAAGCGTGGATGCCCTTTTCTGAGGAGGGCTTGATATTGCCGTCATAGCTCAAGTCCGCGATATTGACGAGGACGATCTCCTCCGGGGTGAGGGTCTCATAGGCCCGTCCGCTGGGCGTGATGACAAACTGCGTATCGCTGACGCGGCAGCTGACATTGCCCCAGGTACGCGCAATGAGGCCGCTCTCGACGAGCTGCTTGCCTGCGCGGACGACAAGCTCCTTTGCCTGCATGATCTCCATATCCAAACGGAATCCCTCCTTGATCGAGAAATCCCGGCGGCGTGTCTGCGCCGCCGGGAGAATAAATCGATTTATTTTTTCACGGTAACCGTATCAAAGACCTTG
The DNA here is from genome assembly GCA_052346825.1 of Candidatus Fimivicinus sp. Lineage (GTDB taxonomy): Bacteria > Bacillota > Clostridia > Oscillospirales > Acutalibacteraceae > Fimivicinus. The sequence goes on from DAWDUP010000108.1 coordinate 4,589, forward strand.
TCAAAGCGCGCCAGAGCATCGTCAATCATCTCAGGCGTATAGGCGGCGCTCGTATACAGGCGGCTGCCCGCAAGCGTTACGAGGCCCTCCGCCATATAAGCGGCGCCCATGTGCTCCATTTCCGCCTTGCGCTCGGAAGTGGCCTTGAGCACACCCGGGACCTTCCAAAGTTTGCCCCAGTCGATGGAGAAGTGCATGGTGCCGACCGTCTCCAGATGGCAGATGGAGCCCTGGTTGAACGCAACGAACGGTAGACCGTGCTTCTTGATGAGCTGCTGCAGGCCTGCGGTCATGCGGTCGCCCATTTCACCGGCCTTCTGGCAGGCATTGGTGCGCTCGATCTCTTCGAGCGTGTAATAGCCGGCAACGCAGCTGATGGGCGTTGCAGCCATTGTACCGCCGATGAGGGCCTTGTGAACCTTGTCGCCCGTCTGGATACCGGCCGCAAGATACTTCATATACTCCTTTTTGCCGCCGAGGCCGCCCGCGCCCGGATAGCCGCCGGCGATGACCTTGCCGAATACCGTGAGGTCTGGGGAAACGTCGAAATAGCCCTGGGCACCGGCCATGCCGATGCGGAAACCGGTGACAACCTCGTCGAAGACGAGCAGCGCGCCGTACTTGCGGCAAAGGCGCTCTACACCCTTGTTGAAGTCCTTGTCCAGCGGACGGGTGCCGCTTTCGGGGCCAACCGGCTCAATGAAGACCGCTGCCGTACCGCCGCGCAGCTGATTGAAGCGCAGCTTCCTTTCAAGATCGTCAAGATCGTTCGGGAAGAATTCCTGCGTGTGCTTGAAGATGTAAAGCGGGACGCCGTGCGCCTGCGTGAACTTGGAGCCGGGGACTCGGATGCCATAAGCAAGCTGGTCGCTCCAGCCATGATAGGCGCCGCCCATCTTGATGATATTCTTATTCTTTGTAGCAAGACGCGCCACGCGGACCGCGGCCATGCATGCCTCGGAGCCGGAGTTGAGCATGCGGAACATCTCAACGTTCGGCACGCTGTCGCAGACTTTCTTGGCCAGTTTATATTCAAATTCATGGAACAGGCCCGTGGAGGGGCCGCAGGTGTTAAGCAGCTCAATGACCTGGTCGCGCACGACTTTCGGATTGGAGCCAAGCACCGTCGGGCCGCCCGCCTGCAGGAAGTCGTAATACTGATTGCCGTCGATATCGTAGAGATAGGCGCCGTCCGCTTTGGTAAATACCAGCGGGAACGGATGGTTGAAGGCGAGATTATGCTGCACGCCGCCGGGGATGACCGTTTTGGCTTCTTCAATCATCTCCTTGGACTTTGCGCATTTCTTGTCGAAATAATCCTCTTCATAGCGCTTGAGAGCCTCTGGGCTGATGGTGTAGATCGGCAGCTTGATCAGCTCATCGAGCTGTTTTGTGATGGCCGCTGCATCCGGATAAGTGCTGATGGCATAACGATTGTCCATACTTTCTGTTTCCTCCTTCATATAACTCTCTCGAAAATAGGCTCTATGGAAAATCCCCTGCTAAGAGGGTGAATCTCCGCTCACCTACAGTATAGCATACTTTTTAGGGTTGTCAAATTAATTTTTGTGAATTTTTTTAACTTTTAGGTCGCTTCAAAAGAACGGTTTAAATATTGTATAAAAGCCTAAAAAGATAATTTGGGTGAACGTCGTCAAAAAAACTGCGCAT
>DAWDUP010000108.1:6269-7415 GCA_052346825.1 Candidatus Fimivicinus sp.
TCGTTGATTTTTTCCTCAATTGTGTTAAAATAAAAGAAAACGGTGAGCAGCGACTCATCATAGGGAAGATGCTTTGTTCCTTCGCGTGGGCTACGGCGCGTGAATTTGCTGTGGGCAAATGATACAAAGCTTTTCCGGATCGTGCGAAGGGGATGAGTTTTGCTTTATGGACGCAGGTGGCGAAAACCAGCCGATCTATCATAAGAAAACGTTTGAGAATATTCCGGAGGAAAAGCGGCGCCGGATCCTCGCAGCGGCGATCGGGGAATTTGCCAACAAGGGCTTTGACAACGCCAATATTAACGTCATCGCCAGCAAGGCAGGTGTCAGCGTCGGATCGCTTTATAAATATTTCAATACAAAGCAGGATTTGTTTTTAACCGCAGTGCATCATGGTATTTCGATCCTAGAGGACACGATCGGCCCCTTGTCGCAGGCGAATATGGCTGTGCGCGAAAAGCTCGAGCAGATCATTCGCGCGGTGCAGATCTCCTCGCGGCAGCTTGGGGATTTGATCAAGCTTTATAATGAAATGACGTCGGAAAACAATGCGGAGCTTGTTCGCCGCATTTCACAGGACATGGAGACGGTTTCCGCCGCTGTCTATACGAAGATTATCAGGCAGGCGCAGGAGGAAGGGCTCATCCGCGGCGATATTGATCCACGGATGTTTGCCTATCTGCTTGATAACCTCTTTATGAACCTTCAGTTTTCCTATGCCTGCGGCTATTATCAGGAGCGGTTTAAAATTTATGCGGGCGATGATATCCTTTCTCGGGATGATTTTGTCGTGGAGCAGATGCTCAAATTCATCGAGGGAGCGTTTACGATGGCGCAAGAGAAAGCCGCCCTTAACCAGCAAAAATCGGAAGCAACGGGGGAAACCCTGTCACGATAAGCTTTGTGTGTGAACTGGAATCATATTTTTGGAGGGCTTTGGATGAAAGAACCAACCTATGTGATCACCTACGACGTGGGTACCACGGGCGTAAAAACCTGCCTGTTTGAGATTGGGGAGATCGTCCGCTTGGTGGCGGCGTCGATGCACGGGTACGAGCTCTATGTGCTGCCGGACGGCGGTGCAGAGCAGGACCCTGCCGAGTGGTGGGAGGCTATGTGCGTGAGCACGAAGGAAGTGCTGCAGGA
>DAWDUP010000109.1:0-1235 GCA_052346825.1 Candidatus Fimivicinus sp.
CGCAGGTACAGAGCAATTGACAGGAATCCTGGGGGCGCTTGACTTGCCGCTCTCCCTTTCTATTTTTGCGTTTGTTCTGTTCGCCTTTTTATCCTATGAATTCTTTTATATGACGAAGCGTTTTCAGCTGGAGGAAAGCCTGCGCAGCACACAAAACGGCTGCCGCCGGCTCTTGGGGGCGCAGGGCGTTTGGATGCTGTTGCTGGTTCTGTGCTTTTCGCTTCTGATGCTGACATGGTGCCTCGCTCTGTGCGTGAAATATCAAGCCTGGAGGGCGGAGTTTATCGCCCACCTGCTGCTGAACGCGCTGCTCAATTTTTGCCTGATCCCCTGCTGCGGGGTGTTGATCGGCATGGCGCTTGCCCTGTCAGTGAAGCGCCTGAACGCTTTTTTGATCCTCGTGCTCTTCACGCTGCTGGGCAGCCCGCTGGCGAACGGCCTGGGCTATGTCGCCCTCGAATCGCTGCGCCTCAATCTCTACCCGTTTTTAAACCTGTTCGATCTATTCCCGCCTAATTTAAACTGGAAGCCGGTGTCTGCGTTCGGCCTATCCATTTTGCCCTACCGATGGGAATTGGTCGGCTTCTGGGGCCTGCTGGCGCTCGGCGTGCTGTGCCTGAAGCTGTTTGACCGCAAAACGCTGCCCCGTCGGCTTGGCACTGCGGGCGGGGTCGCGCTGAGCCTTGTGTGCTTGATTCTGGTTTTGCAGCCCGGCTCCAAGCTGCTGCTTTCCAGCGATAACCCGAAGGAATCCATTATGGCGGATTGGGAATATTATTTTGTGGACCACCCGGCGGAGGAAGATCGTGAAACAGATGCCAAATTCGCCATCACGCAATATGATATGGAGCTCTCTATCGGCAATCAGCTGAAAGCGACGGCGACCATCACGGTGAACCATCAGAAGCTGCCCGAATATCTGCTGACCCTGTACCACGGCTACCGGCTGAAATCTGTCGCCACGCAGGATGGGATTGCGTTGCCGTTCACGCAGGAGGGCGACTATATTACGGTGCAGAATCCGGAACGCCACACGGTCAAAACGCTGCGCCTCGCCTATCGCGGAGCTTCTGCGCTTTATTATACCAATGCACAGGGTGTCTATCTGCCGGGCTTTTTCCCTTACTATCCCCATAGCGGCCACCGGCCGGTTTTTGACCGGGAAACACAGGGGATCATGCGCTTTGTTTTGCAGGAGCCGGTATTGTTCCGGATCAATATCCACAGCGATAAAA